>JANRAT010000113.1:0-1496 GCA_030727885.1 Rhodospirillales bacterium
CTGTTGAATGGAAATGGTATCGTCGTTGCTGCCGGCATTGGCGGTAAAAACGACCTGCGATCCGGTATGGAAATCAAAGAATGTATTGCCCGCTCCATTCCCCTCATCGGTCAGCCGTTTGGGGGTGACCGTGATGGTCGTGCCGTCATTACTGGTTACGGTGTAATCACCGTTATTCTGGGCAGTGCCGGCAACCGTAAAGCTGGCGCCGACCGGAATATCGGATAATGAACCTGCTGCCGCCGCAGTCATGGTGTTTGCGGCGCGATTGAAAGTCAGGTTTGTGATTTTGCCGGGGTTGAGCGTCTTTTGGATATTCACATCAAGCGGATCGCGGTATTTGATGCTGGTTGGCACCACATTGACTTCGTCGGTGAACATCGATGTGCCGACCTCAACGGTTCGCCCGTCGCTGCTGACACTGGCAATGGTATAGGTCCCGTTGTTCGATGCGGTGCCGGTAACATTGATTGTCGAGCCGACGGTGACATTGCTGAACAGTGCAGACGTCGACGTGATCGAGCTGTTGGTACTGGTTGCCGTGTTGCCGTCAGCGTCCTGTGCGAAAGTCAGGAAGTTTGACGGGTTGACGTACTGGGTCGTGCGATTGTTTTCATCCTGGCTGAACGAGTAATTCTCGAGGACGGCAGCGCGGGTGGTTGGAACGGTCACGGATTTGCCATCGAATTTTGCCTGGAAATCGGCAATCGATGTCAGGCCCAGGTCAACAGGCTCATTGGTAACGCGGCTGCCGGAGAAAATAAACCGACCGCCAACATCGGTGTTCAACAGATTCTGAATGTCGCGAAGAATGCGATATGCATTAGCCTGCAGTGTATCAACAGCGGTCTGGTTGGCCCCGTTGGTTTTGTCAAAGTCATCAAGGGCGGAATTGAAATCCTTGATGTCGTTGCGGATGCCGTCAACCACCGTAGACTGGACATTCAGTCTGACTTCCTGCTGCGCGTTGTTGCTCTGGAATCGCTCTAGTTGCGCCTTGGTGTTTTCAAGATTGAGCAGACGCTGGGAATCAATGGCGATGCCAAGATAGTTCTGGGATTTTTTCCCCGACGTTACCTGCGTTTCAAGATTGAACAGATTATCCTGCGTTCGCAGCATCTGATTGATCAGTGTCAGGTTAGATGAATAACTAGAAATGCGAGTCATTTACTAACTCCACCTTAAAGGATGCGCTCGAGTGAATCGAACATGCTTTGAATGGTTGAAATAATACGAGCGGCAGCACCATAAGCCTGCTGGAATACTATCAGATTTGCCAGCTCTTCGTCCATATTGACGCCGCGCAAGGATTCAAACTGATGGGAAAGCGATTCCGTCAGGGATTGTTGTGATGTCGTGTTGCGATCCTGTGTGCTGGCAAGGGATGAATTGGTCGCAACAATGGCAGCAGCACGCTCGGCAAAGGACATCGAAACTGTTGGCAACCCACCGGTCACCTTAAACGTTGTATTTGAGTTCATGGCGTCGGCCATTGC
>JANRAT010000113.1:1506-5193 GCA_030727885.1 Rhodospirillales bacterium
GCGATACCCATTCTGTATTCACCTGCAACGCCAAGGGTGGAGTCCCATTGCGGTGTGCCGGTCGACAATTTACCGGGTGTTGTCAGAAGATCCTCGCGGACCTGCAACGATGATGCAACCCGGACGTCGGCCACATCGATCCCGGTATCTGTCAGGAAGGTGTTCCCGGCGGCCTGGGTGATCTGCATGCTTGAGCCGTTGTCATGCGACAGGCGCAAGCGAACGCCGGAACCATCGGTGATAACGGCTGCTTTGATGGTCTGGCTGAATGTGCCGCCAACATTTGAAATTTGTGTGGCGATTTGTTCCAGGGTCGACCCTGCGGCAATGTTCAGGGTGCCGATTGAACCGTTGGCATCGCGGAATGTCAGCGTTGCCGCGGTGGACGTGAAGGTCGATGCAAGGACATTTGATTCCCAGACGTTATCGGCCAGATTGTCGGTGAACATGTCGTTCAGGCCGAAGAAGTTTGAAAAGCCATGCGCGGTCTCGTCGGTAACGCCGTCACCATTCGAATCATAGGCGATTTCCGCATCACCTGCGGTTGAGCCATTGGCGGTCGCGGTTTCATCGCGGAACGCCAGATTGACGGACGATGTATTCAGCGAAATCAGCATTTTGCCTGAGGATGCCGAGACGGTTGCGCTGGCCGCGCCATTGTTCCGTAACCAGCTTTGCATGGTCGACGCGACGTCATCAATCTGCCAGTCATTGCTGCTGCCGCGCGACGAGAAACCGGCGCCGGTCATGATGGTGTTGAGAGTCGTGCTTTGCGATTGATCCCCGCTGCCATCAAACAGAATGATTTTTACATCATCGACGGAGCCGGTCGGATCAAGTTTGATCGTCTGCGTTGTCGGTTCTGTAAATGAACGGGTGCCATTGTATTCCTGAGCGCCGGGGAACGAGACGCCGCGGTTGTTAACCAGGTTCATGGTGTCACGTAATTGAGCCCCCAGTTCGTCGAGCTGACTTTGCAAGTTCGGCAGGATGCTGTCGCGCATATCAATCAGGCCCTTGGCGGTGCCACTGCGAATATCTGTGGTGGCATCGTTGGCAGGGTTCGAGCTGTCGCCGATAAAGAAACCGCCAAAGCCGCCTGAGGAATGCGTTGTTGTCGGTGTCACGCCGGAAGCGGACGAGTGCGAGACATCTGGCGGCACTGTGTCGACCAGGGTTCGGCCATTTGATGTGAACACAACAATGTCACCGTCCGAACGCTCAAAATACCGGATATCGATCAGTTCCGAAAGGCGACTGACTTTGATGTCGCGCTGATCCTTGAGATCCGACGTTTCAAGATTGACCGATCCCGATGCAATAATATCATCATTCAGCGTATCGATTTCACCAACCAGTGAATTGATCTCGGTCGCCACTTCACTCAGCTTCTGATCTGCCTGTAACCGCAGTTCCTGTATCGTCTGCGACATTTGCTGAAGTTGCTCGGTCAGATCCTGCGCACACCTTACAACTTCGGTATGTTCAAGCGAATCATTCGGCGATAGCGACAATGATTCCATGGCATCTGTAAGCGACTGAACCGTTGAACTGATCGAAGAATTCGCTTCCGGTGTGCCGAACAGATCCTGCAGCCGGTCCCAGAACGAAGTTTGCGAGGAAAGAGCGTTCAAGTCGGAACTTTCCTGCCGGAAGCTTTTGAGCAGACCTTCATCAATCGAACGTTGCAGCTGAGCTACCTGGACCCCAGAGCCAGCGCCGACCAGTGCCGAATTTTCGAAACCCACAACTTTGCGGGAATAGCCCGCAGTATTTGCGTTCGAGATATTCCTGGCGGTAATGTCCAGCGCCTGCTGGTTTGCCAGCAGTCCGCTCTGCGCCGTTCTCAATGCAAGTGTCAGGTTACTCATGCGTCATTCGCCTTTCGTGGCGGTTGCGTCTTTTTTCTAAAGAGTCTCGTTTAACGACAATGACATGTTGCCACCTTTGATGGGCGCGCTGGCCGTGCGGCCCTTGGCGGAATAGGCACCGCTTTTTGGTGCGGCCTCGGCAACGGCTTCAGCAACAAGATCAACCACGCGGCGGCTGACTGTGATGGCGATCTCAAGCAAGCGGGTATTCTGCACCATCAGCTTGTCAGCAGTGGTTGCGAGTTCGAACAGTTTTGCCCGGTCCTCATCATCGGCACCGTCCAGAATGCCGGGATTTTCCTGAAGGCCCATAATCCGCGCCTGGTAGACTCTGGCGATGGTTTCCTTCTCATCGAGAATGAGGCGCAGTTCGCTGTGCCGACGATTGATCAGGATATCGTTTTCCCGTTCAAGGACGTTGATCAGTCGCGTTGTGACGCTGACCAGATCGGTTATTCTTTTATTCGTGTCCATGCTCGTATCAGTTTCCATGCTTGGCCTCCTGCATTTTGATCATTTCGCGCATTACCTGATCGGCGAGCCCGATGCCGCCAGATTTGGCAATCGCTTTACCGTATTCGTCCACCTGCATGTCGCGGTAAATTTTTTCACCATCACCGCCACCGAAGGGTTCCGCGGCTTCGATATTCGCAAACATCGGACGCAGCATTTCCGAGATGAACACGGCCTCAAATTCCTGTGCCGTTTTTTTGATCTTCTGCATATCGAGCCCGGAAACGCTCGGCAGTTTCGGTGCCTGCGCCAGACGCGTGGCGTTCACCTGACTCTCCATGGCTGAGGAAAGGCCGCTCATTACATGACCTCGATTTCGGCTTGCAGGGCACCGGCGGTCTTGATCGCCTGAAGGATGGTGATCATGTCGCGCGGACCGATACCGAGAGCGTTCAGGCCATTGACCAGTTCCTGCAGGCTGATGCCCGGTTGCAGGACGGTCAGGCGCTTGTCTTCACCCTGATTGATATCGATGTTGGTGCGATCAACGGTGGTTGTGGTGCCGACTTCGGCAAACGGCCCCGGCTGCGATACCTGCGGCGTTTCGGTGATGCGGATGGTCAGCGAGCCCTGGGCGATGGCGACGGTCGAGATCCGGACGTTTTCACCCATCACGATGGTGCCGCTTTGCTCGTCGATGACGACGCGGGCCAGCTGATCGGGCTCGATGCGCAGTTGTTCGATATCGGTCAGCAGATTGACGACATTGTTGATGTAGCTGTCCGGAACCGTCAGATGGATGGTCGTCGGATCACTCGGCACGGCGGCCGGGGTTCCAAGGAAAGCATTGATCGCCTGGGCGACCCGTCTGGCCGTTGTGAAATCCGGATTGCGCAGCGACAGTTTGACTTTGCTCATGCCGCTCAGATTGAAGCTCACTTCACGTTCGACGATCGCCCCGCTGGCAATCCGGCCGGACGTCGGGACGCCCTTGGTCACGGTCTCGGCATTGCCCTGGGTCTGGAACCCGCCGACGGCAACCTGTCCCTGGGCAACGGCATAGACTTCACCATCGGCACCAAGCAGGGGGGTAACCAGAAGCGTGCCACCCAGCAGACTGGATGAATCGCCGAGGGCACTGACGGTGACATCAATGCGCGTACCCTGACGCGAGAACGGCGGCAGATTAGCCGTCAGCATGACGGCGGCGACGTTCTTGGAGTCCAGACCGGATTCAGTCGGCTTCACGCCCAGGCGGTTCAGCATCGCCTGCAGGCTTTGCTTGGTGAAGTGCCCGTTGGCGAGCTTGTCGCCGGTTTTGTTGAGACCAACGACCAGACCGTAGCCGACCAGCTGGTTGTCG
>JANRAT010000113.1:5203-6918 GCA_030727885.1 Rhodospirillales bacterium
CCCTTCGAAATCGATGATATCCTTGATCCGGGAAGAGGCGCCGGCGATCGCAGTTGTCTGCACCAGCATGGCCAGTGCGACGAAGCAGCGGATCAAGGCGCTCATCAGACCTTTGCGGAAGCGGTTTTGCGAATGCGTCATCATAAATATTCCGTTCTCATCGCCTGCCGTCTATTCGGCGTGTTCATCTGCATATTCATATGCGAATTGCGTGCCAGAATTAAAAAGTATAAAACTAATATATTTCAATGACATAAGGTTTATAATGCGGGCCAAGACGGTCGTTTCCTGCCGTTTGCCGGGGCACTGGGTAAGTTTTGCCGATCATTGCCCCGATTGAGTTCCTGTCTCCAGAATAAACCCGCAGCGGGCGTCACTCTGTGCTGTCGCTCACACCTGGGGGATCGCTAAAACAAACAAAATTGCCCTGAACAGGGCTCAGGGCACCGCAAACTACGACCGGAATCATGGTGTTTGTTCCGTTTAGGCCTTCAGATCGCGCGCCACGGTGGTCATTTCATCAATAGTTTTGAAGGTCGTGGCGCTCATGTTGTAGGCATTCTGGGTCTGAATCATCTTTGAGAATTCAGTCGCAATGTCGACGTTCGAGACCTCGATTGCGCTGGCCATAAATTCTGCCTTCGAAGACTGATCGGCAAAAAACGCGACGGGATCACCGGAATACTGGGTTTGCTTGAAGAGCATTCCGTTGGAGCTTTCCAGGCCATTGGCGTTGGTGAAGTCATAGAGCGGAATCTGATAGATTGATCTTGCCGTGCCATCGCTGAAAGTGCCGAGCAGGTGCCCCGCGTTGTCAAAGCTGATATCGACCAGATTGGCCTGACCGAGACCGTTCTGCGATGAGCTGACGATGTTGAAGTTGCCGTTAAACTGCGTCATTGCACTGACGTCTACGGTAAATGACGATGTCGATCCGTCATCCCATACGGCGCTGAACGTCAGTTCACCGGTATTCGTAAGCTGTCCTTTGCTGGAGAACACCAGCGGATCAAACAAGGCGGCAGTTGATGTCGTGGTGACATTGCTTAACCCGGTGCTTGCGTTGACCACCGTTTCCTCAAGGACCAGCGTCGAGCCGTTATTCGTCACATTGCTGATTGTGTAGGTCCCGTCGTTGGCGCCAGATCCGGTAAACGTGATCTGGTCGCCGGCAACATAACTGCTGAAGGCGTTGGTGACAGGAATGCCGGTCGCTGTATTGGTAATCTGAACGGTTTTATCCGCGCCATTGAATGTAAACTCGGAATCATAAGCCTGCCCGGTAGCAGCAGAGAGACCCGCATTGACACTGGCGGACGTTGACGGCGTCAGGGTGTACGATGTCAGGTTATTGGCGCGGATGTTGATGCGCCATTGATTATCCGCCTGCAATGGCAGGAAATCGAAATTGATGTCTCGTTCCGCCGATGCGGAATCGTATGTTTTCAGCGCATAGGTTTCAGCTGTGGCACCGAATTCCTTGTTAGACGGCAGATTGAGTTCAAGGGTTGCGGTTGTGGTCGGCTGGCCCTGATCAAGAAATGCATACTGATCAACCCGCATCGGGGCTGCGGAACCCGTGGTAAAGGTCCCATCTGACTGGACGGGGGAGCCTAGGACGAAATAGCCGTTTTTGTCGACCAGATAACCGTTGGCAACCGTAATGGTGGAGCCGTCAGCCGCGGTAATCGAGCTGGTTGGGCCATCAACGGTGT
>JANRAT010000114.1 GCA_030727885.1 Rhodospirillales bacterium
GATCAGGCTCACTTTTCAATCAGTTCGGCCTGCAGACTGACTTCGTGGGTCAGGGTCTGATGCACCGGGCAGCGCTCTGCGATTTCAAAGATTTTTTGTCTTTGCTCATCGCTTAAATCACCGCTGAGTTCGATCCCGATATTAATGAGATCGACCATGCCCTTTTCGGTTTCGCAGGCCACGCAATCCTCGGCATGGATTTTCTTGTGCCGCAAAGTGACCCGTGCCTGTTTGAGTGGCCAGCCCTTGCGGTCGGCATACATGCGCATGGTCATCGACTTGCAGGTGCCGAGTGCGGTCAGCAGATAATCATATGGGGATGGCCCGCTGTCATTGCCGCCGACACTCATGGGTTCATCCCCATACAGCGTGTGCCGCCCGCCGACCGAGACAACATTGGTGAATGTGCCCTTGCCGGTTTCCTGAACGACGACGCCATCCGAAATGGCCGGGACATCTTCACCGGTGCCGATATCCTTGCCGCTTGTGATATAGCGCTCTGCCCAGGCGGCGATGACATTGGCACAATAAATTGCATCGGCGCGCTTCGACAGCAGATGATCGGCAGTATCGAGTGAGACAAAGCTTTTCGGGTGTTTGGCTGCGAGATAGATTTCCTGCGCGTTTTCAATACCGACTGTCTGGTCGATGGGAGAGTGAAAAATCAAAAGTGCTTTTCTGAGATTGCTGACGTTTGCCAGTAATTTTTGTGAACGAATATCATCGAGGAATTGTTTTTTGATGCGGAACGGTCGACCAACCAGTGTGACCTCGGCTTCTCCTTCTGCATCGATCTTTTTGATATCGTCGGCAAAGTTGTTGGCGGTATGACCTGGATCGGCCGGTGCGCCGATTGTGCAAACGGCTTCAACTTCGTCAATTTTCGATGCTGCAGCAAGAACCGCAGCCCCACCCAGCGAATGGCCGATAAGGATTTTAGGCGCCGATAAATTTGTCCGCATATGATCCGCGGCAGCGACAAGATCGCCGACGTTGGAGGTAAAATTGGTGTTGGCAAAATCACCTTCACTGGCACCAAGCCCTGTAAAATCGAAGCGCAATACGGCGATGCCATGAGCCGTCAGCCCTTCTGCGATGCGGCTTGCTGCAAATATATCTTTGCCGCAGGTAAAGCAGTGTGCGAACAGGGCATAGGCTTTGACCTCCCCTTGCGGCAGATCAAGTCGGGCTGCCAATGTATCGCCCAAAGCACCCTTGAAAGTAACTTTCTCACTGCGTGCCACGTTCATAATCCTTTTTTTGGAATGGTGCCGTAATAGTCATAATGATCCTGCGTTATGGAATCTGGATCAATGGCGGAATAGATACGCGATACGTGCACGCCATCATTGCTTAGAGGCAATCGCATCGAAATCCGTATGGAATAAATCCCGGAACGCCTGAGTATCGGTGTATGGCACAACACGGCTTCACGATTTCGACAGACTTCCGCATATTCGTCCTGATTACCATCACGCATTTTTATTGAGGCAATATCCGAGAGGAATTTACCGGTCATTTCGGCACCGATCAGATTGGTGCGAGCGGTTCCCCAAAAGCGAAACCTGAAATCCAGAGGGGCATCCTGAACATCAACCAGAACCGACCATGGCAATAACTTGCTGGGTATGTTTTCCAGAGAAAAGTCGGCAGACAAGGGCAAGTCAGGCTGCTTAGGCAGTGCGCTCCACATCTCGAATACGCCCTTTAGAATATCAGGAAGAGCGGTGCCTTCTTCAATTTTCTGCGTAATGTCTTTTGCCATGTTAAGCGATCATATCACAGTGGAGGACTTGTAATTAATGTTCCTTTTCCTCTTACTGCGGATACCAGGCGGCCTTGCGTTTCTCGTGAAAGCTCCTGAGGCCCTCAGAGGCTTCATCCGTCTGGCGCTGCCGTGAATGGCTTTCGGCCAGTTTCAGGGCAAGGGCGTCATCAATATAAAGTCCTGAAGTTTCGAATAGAGTACGTTTAGTTTCAGCCATGCCGCTTGGGCCGTTCATCAATATTGAATCGACAATACCGGCACCGGTTGCCTCAAGCTTGTCGCTATCGCACAGGCAATGGACCAGTCCCATCTTTTCGGCAGTTGCGGCGTCGAAACGCTCAGCTGTAATTGCATATCGCCTGACCTGCCTTGGTCCGATTGCGGCCGCCAATTGCGGGATGATCGGACCGGCATGAAGTCCCCAGCGGACTTCGGCAATGGAAAAGATCGCATCACGTGTCGCAACCACAACATCACATGCGGCAAGAATGCCGGTGCCGCCGCCAAAGCAGGCGCCATGAACGAGTGCAACAGTAGGCTTCATGCAGGCATTGAGTTCGCGAACGGCATCTGTCGTCTGTTGCGATACGGCAAGGTTTTCTGCCGGTGTGCCGCCTCTGACGGCCTCAAGCCAGGCCAGATCGGCGCCGGCCTGAAAGTGCTTGCCGTTACCCTTGATAACGATGACGCGCACGGCATCGTTACTGCTTAGGGATCTGACGCCTTCAAGCAGCATGCCGACCATCTCCCCGTTATAAGCATTGTTGACGTGCGGTCTGTTGAGGGTGACGGTTGCAACACCGCGATGATCAATTTCGGCGAGGACGCTGGGGGCTTGTTCTGACATGATGGCTCCTGGGGTGGGGACGTTTTATAAAAGCGGCATTATCGATTCTGGACAAAAAGGGTCCATTCACGGACATAAAGACCATGAAAAAAATATCTTTCACAAGAGACGATGTCGAAGTTGTTAGCAAAAAATCAGGTTACGACGGGTATTTTGACCTGAATACCTATACCTTTAGACATCGGCAATTTGCCGGTGGCTGGAGCACGGAAATTCACCGGGAAGTCTTTGAACGCGGCCATGCGGTTGGTGTTCTGCCCTATGACCCGGTAACCGATCAGGTTGTCCTCATCGAACAGTTTCGCGCTGGCGCCTATGCTTCACTGGAATCCCCCTGGTACAGCGATAAAGCGTCTCCCTGGTTGTATGAAGCCGTTGCCGGCATCATTGATGAGGGTGAAAACCCCGAAGATGTCGCCTATCGGGAATCGATTGAAGAAACAGGGCTGACTTTGACGGATCTGATTCCCGTCAGCCATTACCTCGTAAGCCCGGGGGGAACATCTGAGTCCGTGTTTGTATTCATCGGACGGACTGATGTTGCCAAACTGGGAGGATTGCATGGCGTGCCGCACGAAGGTGAGGATATACGGCCTTTTTCCGCGCCGCTTAACGACGCATACGATGCCATTTCGAATGGCCTTATCAATAACGGCATGACCATTATCGCTTTACAGTGGCTGATGTTGAATAAAGACAAGGTCCTCACCAAATGGTCATAAAGGCTAAAAGTTCGGCCAAAGCTTGATCGGTGCTAGGTGCACCGATAATCTGGCTGCAACATTGAAAATTAATACGTACGACCGGGGATATCATCCATGGACATCAAGAACGGTTTTGAAGAAACCGTCGGCAATACACCATTGATCAGGCTCAATGGTGTTTCTGAAGCGACTGGCTGCGAAATTTATGGCAAAGCAGAGTTTCTGAACCCCGGGCAATCGGTAAAGGACCGCCCGGCACGACAGATGGTCCTGGACGCGGAAGCCGCCGGCATCCTGAAACCCGGCGGTACCATAGTTGAAGGTACTGCGGGTAACACAGGGATCGGCCTGGCGCTGATGGCGAATACGCGTGGTTATAAATGCAAGATCGTCATGCCCAATACGCAAAGCCAGGAGAAAAAGGATATGCTCCGGCTGTGCGGGGCGGAATTGCTTGAAGTCCCTGCCCTGCCGTTTTCCAACCCCGACAATTACCAGCATATTGCGCGTCGTCTGGCTGAGGAAACGGCTGCCAGCGAAAAAGCCGGATGTCTGTTCGCTGATCAGTGGAATAACCTGTCCAACCGCAAGGCCCACTATCTGACGACCGGACCCGAGATTTGGCAGCAGACAGATGGCAAGGTTGATGGCTTCATCTGTGCGGTCGGCACAGGTGGCACTTTGGCCGGCACGTCCATGTATCTGAAAAAGATGAATCCGAAAGTTGCCATCGGCTGTGCAGATCCGCTGGGTGCTGCCATGTATAATCTTTTCAAGAATGGTGAAGCGGTTGCATCTGAGGGTGGCTCCATTTCAGAAGGGATCGGTCTTGGGCGGGTCACACCGATTATTCAGGATATCACTGTCGAGCATCCCTACATGATTCCTGATGAGGAAGCGCTGCCGTATGTGTTTGATCTGCTGCAACACGAAGGCCTGTGCCTTGGCGGCTCAAGCGCCATCAATATTGCCGGTGCGGTTCGTCTCGCCAGGGATCTGGGCCCTGGACATACGATCGTGACGATCCTTTGTGATTCCGGCACGCGATATCAGTCGAAACTGTTCAATCCGGCATTTCTTAAGAGCAAGAATCTGCCGGTTCCTTCCTGGTTGGAGTAAGTTATGACATATGCCAATCCCGACGATCTCGTCTCGACCGAATGGCTGGCCGAGCGCCTGAATGCCCCCGACATACGTATTGTCGATGCGACGTCGTTTTTGCCCGGTGTGCCCAGGAACGCCAGGGCGGAATACCGTGATTGCCACATTCCCGGTGCCGTCTTTTTTGACATTGATGATATCGCTGATGACCGCGACGATCTACCGCATATGATCCCCTCGCCTGAAAAGTTCGCAAGCCGGGTCCGCAAGCTGGGACTGGGCGATGGCAACCGCATCGTCGTTTATGATGCCAATGGCGGAACGTCGGCGGCGTGCCGTGTGTGGTGGATGTTCCGGCTGTTCGGGCACGAGGATGTCAGCGTTCTGAATGGCGGTTTGCCGAAATGGCTTGCAGAAGGCCGGGAAACGGATGATCTGCCTCCGGTCCCCCGTGAGCGTCATTTTACCTCGCGGCAAAACAATTTTCTGGTTCGGTCGGTCGAGCAATTGCTTGAAAACTGCAACACGCAACGTGAACTTGTCGTTGATGTCAGAAGTGCTGAACGCTTTGCCGGAACGGGCGAGGAGCCACGTGCCGGGCTTCGTAAAGGCCATATCCCAGGCAGTGTCAACTTGCCGTTCATGAAGGTTGTCGACAAGGATGCTAATTTCGTCTTCCGTTCTGCTGAGGAAATTAAAAAATGTTTCGACGATGCGGGCATTGATTTCAAAAGTCCCGTCGTTACCAGTTGCGGTTCCGGTGTTACGGCATGTGTCATCGCTTTTGCCGGCCACCTGATCTGTAAGAGAGATATTGCTGTTTATGATGGTTCATGGAGCGAATGGGGCAGCCGCCAGGACACCCCGATCGTAAGCGACTGACCCCGATGGCCGGCAAAATCGATGAGATCGAAACGGTCATTACCTATTTGCAAATGACAGCGGCACCAAACTCGCCGTCACCCAATGCGCCGATGGGGCAGATGGCGGTGATGCTGGCAGAGAAACCGACTCTGGCATTTTATCGCTTCCTCTATAACACCGTCGGCGGCGACCATATGTGGTGGGAACGTCGGGTCATGCCCGACGATCAGCTCTTGGCAGCCGTTCAGGCTGACAATGTTGATGTGTTCGTGTTTTACGTTGGCGGAGTTCCTGCTGGTTATTTCGAATTGACGACTTATGAAAATGGCAAGGATATCGAACTCGCCTATTTCGGCTTGATGCCGGAATTCATCGGCCAGGGTTATGGCGCCTATCTTTTACGGGTAGCGATTGATGAAGCCTGGTCGCGGCATCCGGCAAGGATCATCGTCAATACCTGTGACCTTGATCATCCGAACGCATTGCTGAATTACCAGCGTGCCGGGTTCGAAGTCTATGCGCAGAAAACAAGGGTCATCAAAGACCCACGTCAGCTCGGCGTTTTCGATTAGATATTCAATTCAAGTGATACAAAATATAAGGCGGCCCGCCTCGTCACCGAGATGCGGACCGCCTCACCATCCCCCTAGGGATATTCGTAACTGTTCTTTAGTGGCCCAGAATCTGGCTCAGGAACAATTTCGTCCGGTCATGCTGCGGATTTTCAAAGAACGCGTGTGGCTCATTCGCTTCGATAATTTCGCCTTCGTCCATGAAGATCACGCGGTCAGCAACGGTTTTCGCGAAACCCATCTCGTGCGTCACGCAAAGCATGGTCATGCCGGTTTCCGCCAACTCGATCATCGTGTCGAGCACTTCCTTGATCATTTCCGGATCAAGTGCTGAGGTCGGCTCATCGAACAACATGATGCGCGGGTTCATGCAGAGCGAGCGGGCAATCGCCACGCGCTGCTGTTGACCACCCGAAAGCTGACCCGGGTATTTCAGTGCTTGTTCCGGGATCTTGACCTTTCTGAGATATTCCATCGCTTTCTCTTCAGCTTCCGCTTTTGGCGTCTGACGCACCCAGATCGGGCCGAGCGTGCAGTTTTCAAGAACCGTCAGATGCGGAAACAGATTGAAGTGCTGGAACACCATACCGACTTCACGGCGGATCGCATCGATCTGCTTGAGGTCGTTGGTCAACTCGATGCCGTCAACGAAGATATGACCTTTCTGGTGTTCTTCCAGACGGTTGATGCATCGAATCATCGTTGATTTCCCGGACCCCGACGGGCCGCAGATGACGATCCTCTCGCTTTTTTTAACCTGCAGATTGATGTCCTTGAGGACGTGGAAATCCCCGTACCACTTGTGCATATTTTTAATGAGGATCAGTTCATCATCGTGCGTGGCGGAGCCAACGGATGCGACTGCTGCGTTTGTTTCAGCCATTGTTTTTAGCCTTTCCCTGTCGCGCCTTAGCGCTTGTGACCTTTGTCTAACTTACCCTCGAGGTAGATCGAATAACGCGACATACCGAAGCAAGCTGCGAAGAAGAACAGTGCGATTGAAATGTAAACCTCGT
>JANRAT010000115.1:0-3403 GCA_030727885.1 Rhodospirillales bacterium
GCATCTTGTGTTATGTTGAGGAAGGTCGCGCTGTGCAAACCGGAGAACGGTTTGGATTGATCCGGTTCGGATCTCGCGTAGACATATTTCTGCCGAACGATGTCCAGCCTCTGGTCATTGAGGGGCAGACGAGTATCGCCGGCGAAACAGTCATTGCAGACCTGTCGAGAACCGGTGAACTGCTCGAGGGCGAGGTCCGTTAAATGAGCGAAACCCCTACCGACAACGCGACACCGCCACCATCTGGCAAATGCCGGATTCCAGTGATCAGTCTGAACAAGCTGATCCCAAATGTGCTGACCCTCATGGGGCTTGCATCGGGTCTGACCTCGGTCCGTTTCGCTTTGCAGGAACAGTGGGAGTTTGCCGCAATGGCGGTCGCCGTTGCGGCCTTGCTGGATGCGCTTGATGGCCGTGTCGCCCGGTTGTTGAAAGGTGCCAGCAAATTCGGCGCCGAACTGGATTCGCTGTCCGATTTCGTATGTTTTGGCGTTTGCCCTGCACTTATTCTCTATCTGTGGGCAATGCAGGATGCCGGACGCTGGGGCTGGATCGTCTGCATGTTGTTTGCGATGTGCTGCGGTCTGCGACTGGCACGTTTCAATGTCGCGCTTGAAGACCCCAATAAACCGGCTTGGGCCAGCCAGTTCTTCACCGGTGTGCCTGCCCCTGCCGGTGCGGGTCTTGTTCTACTGCCGATGATCCTGTCGTTCATCATCAGTGACGACTTTTTCCGCTCACCTGGCACCGTTGCCATTTGGGAGCTTGCCACGGGTGCACTGTTGATCAGCACAATCCCGACCTTTTCATTCAAAACATCAAAGATGCCCCGGACATGGTTCCTGCCCGTGATGATCGGCGTCGCCGCTGCCGTCACCTTTATCGTATCCGCGCCATGGTGGACTCTCGCGTTCGTGCTGATAATTTATATAGGTCTGATGCCGGTTAGCATTAAACGCTTTCGCAGACTGCGCTTGCGTGATGAAGCCGGACTGCCTCCGGAGGACGAGGACGAGGTCGAGCTGGATGACTATGATGATGGCGGAAACGCCACCAGCAAACCACGCCCCTGATCTATAAGCATTTCTAGGCTAAACGTGCCGTTGCTTTCCGTTCGCGCCTGGCGGCCCGCCAATCCTGCAGATTGCCCCGCGCCATCAAGGCACACGGCGTTACGACGAGCGTAAGTACCGTCGCAAAAGCCAACCCAAAGACGATGGCTGTCGATAACTGCGACCACCACTGCGTTGATGGTGCGCCGATGTTGACGCTGCGGTTCACAAAATCAATGTTGATGCCGAATACCATCGGGATCAGCCCCAGGATCGTCGTAACCGTCGTCAGCATCACTGGACGAAGACGCTGGGCACCAGTCTTGATGATGGCATCACGAACGGAGTTTGCTTCTTCTTTCAGGCGATCAAACGTGTCGATCAGAACAATGTTGTTATTGACGACAATGCCCGCCAACGCGATTACGCCGATACCGCTCATCACCACGCCGAATGGCTGATGCGTCACCAAAAGGCCGATAAAAACCCCGATCGTTGACATGATGACGGCCGATAAAATCAGAAATGCAGAATAAAAACTGTTGAACTGGGTAACCAGAATCAAGGCCATCAGGAACAGAGCAACACCGAATGCCTTAACCAAAAAGGCCTGAGCCTTTTTCTGCTCTTCGTCTTCCCCCTTGAAGCGAACGTTTATCCGAGGATCCAATCCGGCACCGGCGACCCAGGACTTGGCCTCCTTGACCTTGTGATCAACCAGAATGCCTTCAGCCACATCAGCCTTGACGGAAAGCACTCTGAGGGTATCGGTACGGTTAAGTGTGCCTGTTTTCTGTTTCGGCTTCACCGTAACGAAATTGCTGATCGGTACTGATCCATTCCCTGTTTCGACGCGAATCTGCTGCAATTGATCCAGTGTCCGATATTTGCCGGGATAGCGCGCTCTGACATCAATCTCATCGTCGGCATCGTCGGGTCGATATCCACCAAGTTTCAGGCCATTGGTTGCCAATTGCACGGCGCGCCCGACAACATCGATACTGGCCTGATATTTGGCTGCCTGGCCCCGATCAACATTGATTTCAAAATCGATCCCCGGAAGCGGCCGACTGTCTTCTATGTTTTCCAGATTTCCAGCCTGCTCCAGATATGCACGGATACGTGCCGCTGCTGGTGCCAGCAAGGACGGATCACGGCTTGAAAGCTCGATCTGAATATCTTTACCAACCTGCGGCCCCGCTTCTGCTTTGCGGCGATCAATAAATATACCTGCGATGTCCTTGGTTTTTTCACTGGCTTCATTAAGGATGAGGTCTGCTTTTCGACGCAGAAACCAGTCGTCAAATTCAAGGGTGATTTCGCCAATGATATCTTCCGCTTCTTCGGAGTGAGATTGCTGGCCTACCCTTGTGTATATCGAACGAATGCCGGAAATATCGAGAATACGCGCCTCGACTTCCTTCATCAGATCGCTTTTTTCCCACGCTGATAGATTGCCCCGCGCTCGAACCTGAAGCTTTGCCCGATCGGGCTCCACTTCCGGAAAAAACTCGACACCTTTGCCATACGATGCGTATGCAACCTGTACGACAATTAAAAGTGCCAGTGTGGCCATGATAATCTTCATGGGGTGACGCAGCGCGAATTCGAGAACACGAACGTAAAAGCCCGTAGAACCTGTGATTTTATCTGTGTCAAAATCTGATGCGCCGGACAATTCCTGCATCAGTTCGGCATCAACGGCGCTACCCGGCTTGCCGATTTGCGCCCCAAGTGTCGGCACAAAAATCAGCGCCATGATCAGCGACGCCGTCAATGTCATCAGCAAGGTGATCGGCAGGAATTTCATGAACTCGCCGACCATGCCTGGCCAGAACACCAGGGGCAGGAAAGCGGCAAGCGTCGTCGCCGTCGATGAAATGATCGGCCAGGACATCCGTTTAGCTGCGAGGGTGTAGGCGGTTCGCCGATCCTCACCTTCGATCATCTTGCGATCGGCATATTCAGTGACGACGATGGCGCCATCCACCAGCATGCCAACGGCAAGGATCAGACTGAACAGCACCACCACATTTACCGTCATACCGACCAGATACAAAACCAGAATTGCCGTCAAAAAAGATCCCGGTATGGCAAGCCCGACAAGGATGGATGTTCGCAAGCCAAGGGCTGCAACGACGATCACCATGACGAGCACAATCGCCGACAGCACGTTGTTCTGCAGATCACTCAGCATCAGCCTGATTTGATCGGACTTGTCTTGCAGATACTCGACTTTCACGGCATTTCGCATGGTATCCGGCCATGTGGCACGGGCCGCCTCTACCGTTGATCTGACGGCTTCGACCGTCTCAATGATGTTTTGCCCCGTTCGTTTTGAAACCTCGAGC
>JANRAT010000115.1:3413-6866 GCA_030727885.1 Rhodospirillales bacterium
GCCGGATGACCATCGACCCTGGCAAAAGTATCCGGGTCCTTGAAGCCACGGCGGATTTCGGCGATATCGCCAAGCTTGATGACACTGTCGCCCTGAACTTTTACCGGCATGCCGGCAATGTCGCGAACGGTTTCAAACAGCCCTGGCACCTTGATGGCAAAGCGACCGGTACCGGTATCCTGCGCACCCGCAGCGACCAGAAGATTGGAACTCGAGATGCTTGCAACGGTATCCACGGGGGACAGACCATAGCTTTCAATAGCAACCGGATCGATCACGACTTCGACCAGTTCTTCCCGGTCACCGGCGATTTCGACTTTAAGTACCTGGGGGATTCCTTCGATTTCATCTCTGAGATCACGGGCGACGCGTAACAGAGTACGTTCCGGGATATTCCCCGAAAAGGTCACGACAAGGATCGGAAACAGGGAAAGATTTACCTCATGCACTTCCGGCTCGTCCGTTTCAGTCGGCAAATCCGGTTTCGCCAGGTCAACTTTTTCACGAACATCGGTAAGGGCTTCATCGGCATTGAAACCGGCATCGAATTCGAGCGTGACGCTGGCGCCCCCCTCATAAGATTTGGAGCGCATTTCCTTGACGCCTTCGATACCGCGCAGTTCCTGTTCCATTGGCCGGATCAGCAGGCGTTCGGCATCATCCGGGGAAATCCCCTCGAGGTGCATCAAAACATAGATAATAGGAACGTTGATGTCAGGATCGGATTCCTTGGGGATGTCATTGAAGGCAATGATCCCACCGATCAAAAGCAGGATCAGACAGCCAATGACCGTCCGGCTGTGGCTAACAGCAGCATTAATCAGGGTATTCACTTGGTAACTCCGCCAGCCGGTGGTGCCTCGGCTGCTGCATCAACAGGCACGACTTTCTGACCATCAACAACGAATTCCTGGCCGACGGTTATGATCCGAACCTTATTGGGCAAGCCCGATACCCAGGCACCTTGTGTGGTATCATCCAAAAGCGAAACCGGCATGAAATGGACAACATCGGCATCATCAACGGTACGAACTCCGAGCATCCCCTGATCATTCAACGTCAGTGCCGATGTCGGCAGTTGGTGGGCTTTGCGCGTGCCGGCATTCAACTGCACATCCGCCGTCAGACCGGAAGAAATCGAGGCATCGGGATTGTCGATCCAGATATCAATGCGAAACGTCCGGGTTACATCACTGGCAACCTTTGAGAGGTAGCGAATGGTTCCGCCGACTTCGCGGCCACCTGGCAATTTAATCGTCGCAAGATCGTCAAGATGGAGAAACGCCAAATCCCGTTCAGTAACGTTGGCGATGACGCGCATCGGATCCAGATCAACGATCAATGATACAACATCACCGGTTTTAACGTAATCACCAGGCCCCGGCACAAGCGTTTCAACATATCCGGCAATAGGCGCACGGATTTTAGTCCGGGCGATGTCAAGTTTGACCGCAGCCAGTTCTGCGTCCGCCTTGGCAAGATCGGCATTGCTTTGGGCCAGTTTTATTTGTGATTCAAATTGTTTGCGCTGCAGGTTTTTCGAGGCTTCATACGTGATTTTAGCGACGCCCGATTTTGCTTCGGCATCATTTAGTCTGGCCTGGCGGTCATCCATGGCCAACTCCAAAAGTACGGCCCCCTTTTCAACCATGCTGCCTTTGCTGACCGGACTGGCAATTACTTTTCCTGACGTTTCTGCTTTGACTTCGGCATCGTTGACCACATCGGTGCGCCCGGCGATCATCAATAAACGCGGATGATCAACTGCGCTCAGTTCCATGACTCGTACTTGAATGACCGACGTGTCCTGAACATTCCGTTCGGCAACTGTTTTTTGCGGGACAGGCGGCTTTTCACCGATAACACCTGAAGCAATCCATACAACGGTGGCCAGCGCCAATAAAACGGCCAGCAAATAGGACCCCTTTATCCGTTTTTTTACCGGTGGGTTCTGGTTGGGATCGGTAAGGTTATCCGTCATCGTGGCGCACTCCGCTCGCACACATGGTCATCTGGTGCAGAACTTCTAAAATTGCAGGGGTGATAACACTCCAGCCGGGAATATCCACCTATAAATTTGTATAAATGTATGTCGAGATGACCTTTAATGTAACACAACCGGATCCGGAGAATCAGGCATCCCGCTCCCACGGGGGAAGTGGCGTAAACGCTTCCACAATAGTATCCACAAAAGCTCTAACCTTTGCCGACAGATTGCGGTTGTGCGGCCATACGGCAAAAATGCCAGGGTCACCGGAAAGCTCAAAATCCTGCAAAACAGGGACCAGTCGACCGGCTTTGATGTCATCACCGACAACAAAGGTGGCAGCCCGGATAAAGCCTAATCCTGCCAGTGCTGCTTCATGCAGGGCAATGGCGCTGTTTGCTTCAAAGCGCCCGGAAACCTCGACCGTCCGGAGTTCCCCGGCGACCAGGAACTCCCATTTGTTCAGGGATGTCGGAATACTGAGCTTAAGACACTCGTGGCTTTGCAGATCAATGGGACATTTAGGTACGCCGCGCCTTTCAAGATAAGACGGCGATGCCACCACGACACGATTGGCAACGCCGAGTTTGCGCGCAATCAGGGTGGAATCCGTCAATTTACCTATACGGATACTGACGTCGTAGCCCTCTTCAACCAGATTGACGATGCTGTCCGTCATGGTGAGCTGAACCTGCAGATTCGGATAGCGCTCAAGCATGGCCGGGATCAAAGGCACGATCTGATACTGGCCAAACGCTGTCGAAGCATTGACCTTCAGGACTCCACGAGCTTCAGCGGTTGATAGAGAAACCGTTTCTTCCGCTTCCACGACTTCAGAAAGGATCGGCGTAACACGCTGATAGAAAACCCTGCCTTCTTCGGTCATACTGAGCTTGCGGGTTGTCCGACTGAGCAGACGCACCCCCAAACGGTCTTCCAACCGACCGATCATCTTGCTCACCGCCGAAGGCGTCATGTTCAAATCGCGCGCAGCTTCTGAAAAGCTGCCGCTTTCGACAACGCGTACGAAGGTTTCCATTTCACCAAATTTATCCATGCATTGATATTAATGAATAATATTCATGAAACATAGTCTTATTTTGGGGATTATGCGTTTTTAGGTAATTTTGTATGGTTCTCTCAACAGCGCGGTGAAAACTCTCTTTTCCCGCCTACATACATAGAGGACCAAGAATATGACAAACCGCAGTCAAATTGGAACAGGCGAAGCGCCAAGTATCTACACTACAGGTGTAATCGAAAATGCGATCCGTGAAGGTCGTAGATTGCGGGCAGAAGCCATCCGCAATGCATTCAATCACCTTCGACCGACGCTTGGACCCAGTGATTAAACAACCGACGAATCAAGCCACCCGTAAAACCACCCTGCGACTTGCCCCTCCCTCGGGAGGGGCATTCTTTTTGTGTAAATTACAGACAAGGCGAGAGTCCGGACACGATCAGAT
>JANRAT010000116.1 GCA_030727885.1 Rhodospirillales bacterium
CTACAGACGCACTTGGCGAGACACCCGTGCAAAATTAAAACGAAACCTGTACGTATCAGAAATTTATAGCCCGGCCAGCTTTTCCGCCATATCAACCAGTACGCGTGCCTGCTTGATTGAGGCATAGTCAATCAGCTTGCCGTCCAGTGCGACTGCACCACGGCCTTCCTTTTCGGCTACAGCCATGGCTTCAAGAATACGTTTTGCCTGCGCGACATCTTCATCGGACGGGCTGAAGACCGTGTTGGCCAGTTCGATCTGCGAGGGATGGATCGCCCATTTGCCTTCACAGCCAAGAACAGCGGCGCGTTTGGCCTGTGCGATGTAGCCGTCCGGATCCCTGAAATCGCCGAACGGACCGTCTATCGGGCGCAAACCGTGCGCTCGTGCGGCGATTACCATCTGTGTGATCGGATAATGCCACATATCGCCCCAGTAAACCTCACGTTTTCCGTCTTCCAGCGGATCGGAGAGAACATAATAATCCTTGTTCGGGCCGCCGATATTGGTGGTACGGGCCTTGGTTGAGGCGGCGTAGTCGGCGACGCCGAAATGCAGGGATTCATTGCGCGGCGAGGCGCCAGCGATCTCGTTGACGTTCATCATCCCGAGCGCGGTTTCAATGATCATCTCAAAACCAATACGTTTCTTAAAACCTTTGGCGGCTTCGATCTGCGTTACCAGCATATCGATGGCATAGATATCGGCAGCCGTACCGGCCTTCGGGATCATGATCAGATCAAGCTTGTCGCCGGCCTGCTCAACGATGTCGACAACGTCACGGTAGCAAAAATGAGTATCCAGGCCATTGATGCGGACCGAGACGGTTTTGGAAGACCAATCAAGATCATTCAGGGCTTCGATGATATTCTTGCGCGCCTGGGGTTTGTCGTCGGGGGCCACGGCATCTTCAAGATCGAGAAAAACCATATCTGCGGCGCTTTCAGCAGCCTTTTGCAGAAATTTGGTGCTGGAACCGGGCACCGCCAGTTCAGAACGA
This sequence comes from Rhodospirillales bacterium, assembly GCA_030727885.1. Classification (GTDB taxonomy): domain Bacteria; phylum Pseudomonadota; class Alphaproteobacteria; order Rhodospirillales; family Casp-alpha2; genus UBA4479. Next base: position 1,001 of record JANRAT010000116.1, read on the forward strand.
TTGAGGCGTGCCGGGGCTTGGTCGACGAGTGTGAAGCTCATGATAACATCCCTTAAACTGCGCGTTAGCAGGTGCAACATGACGGCACAGGGGCACGCTTGCAAGCTTTTGGATGGGGATCAATTCAAAAAAAGAACCGGTCTTTTTTGACCGGTTCCGCTGAAATTGAGGCAAGGGAATGTCAATTCTGCCGGTTCATGCAAAGGATTGTGAGCCTGTGCGGTGCATCGGTGTTTGCAGATCTATCGGATCAGGCCCTGAATTATTTGGGTCAGGCGCTGAATCATGCTGCCTAATTTGCTCCAAAATGAATTTCTTTCGTTCAAGTTCCTGTCTGACCTGATCTTCATACATGAGCTTTTTGGCGCGACGCCGGTGGTTCAGTTCGGCTGTTTCTTTGATCACAACGTATAGGCAAACCCCGACACCGACGAAGAATGCGCAACCAAAGACAAACAATTTGATGAATTCTGGATCTGTAAGAAATTTCATGACCACTCCAAGAGTTCCGGATTTTGTTTATGACCACACCTTTTGTGGCTTCAACTTGGGAACAACTATGGTGGGTCAACATTTCAGGGGTTTTACGGGACGGATACATTTGTTTTCAGTTTGTTACAGTGTGTTAAAAGCAGGCGTCAAATAAGCGTGATGGCTGAGCGCCGGGCTTGCTCCAGACGGCTGAGATGTGCTTAATCGCTGAAAATGACCGATTTGCTGACCATATTGCCTTACCCGATCAGGAGATGTTGATGGATATTCGAAAAATAGCTGCCGTGAGCTTGGCGTGCGCACTCTTTGGTGTGATTTCCATGCCTGCTTATGCAGACGATCCGGTTGTTGCGAAAGTAAATGGCGCAAAAATCATGCGATCTGACGTCGAGCATGCGCATAGCAATCTTCCACCTGAATATCAGTCCGTACCGATGGAGCAGATTTACCCGATGCTGCTCGGCAGTATGATCGATTCCAAGCTCGTGGCCGCCGATGCGATTGCCAAAAAAATTGATCAGGACAGTGATTTCAAAAAGACCCTGGCACTTCTCAAGGATCAAATCCTGGAACGTTATGCCATGCGTAAGGTTATCGACGAGGCCGTCACCGAAGATAAACTTCGCAAAGCCTATGAAAGCTCGGCTGCCAATGGGACTGTCGAGCTGCATGCACAACACATCCTGCTCAAGACAGCAGACGAAGCCATTGCGGTGATTAAAAGTCTTGATGGTGGCGCCGATTTCTCTGAATTGGCAAAAACGAAATCCACTGGCCCTTCCGGTCCTCGCGGTGGTGATCTTGGGTTCTTCGGCAAGGGACAGATGGTGCCGCCGTTTGAGGCCGCTGCCTTTACCCTCAAGGATGGCGAGTACTCGCACGAACCGGTAAAGACGGAATTCGGCTTCCATGTTATAAAAGTTCTGGAGCGCCGCTCTGCACCGCCGCCGAGCTTCGAAGACAGCGTTGAAAGCCTTCGTGCGGCCGCCGCGCAAGCTGCCGGTAATGCTTATGTTGAAAAGTTACGTGCAAATGCCAAGATCGAACGCTTTACGATTGATGGCAAAAAACAATAAGACGGAATATTGATGATGATTGAACGCTCGCCTTTGGCACCAGATGCCTTCCCCGAACTCCCGGCAATTGACGGCGTTCTGATATCCGTCGCCGAAAGCGGTTTGAAATACAAAGGTCGTCCGGATCTACTGTTGATGCAGTTTGCCGAAGGCACGCAGGTTGCCGCCTGCTTTACCCGCTCACTCTGCCCATCAGCACCAGTCGACTGGAGCCGCCAGCATCTTGCCGGTGGCGAGGCCAGGGGCGTGATCGCCAATGCCTTTACCGGCAAGGCCGGTGCTGATGCTTGTGAAGCCCTTGTCACGGCCGTTGCCGATGTCCTGACCTGTCGTCCGAGCCGTGTATTTGCCGCGTCAACGGGAGTCATCGGCCAAGTGCTGCCGGTATCGCGGCTTGAACCCAGTATTGCGACAATGGCCGGGACGCTGGCGGCAGATCGATGGGCGGACGCGGCACGGGCCATTCTGACCACAGATACCTTTCCGAAAGGGGCAACGCGTCGCGTCGCGATCCATGGCACAACGGTTCGTGTTAACGGGATTGCCAAGGGCTCGGGCATGATCGCGCCGGACATGGCGACGATGCTGGCCTTTATCGGGACCGATGCAAAGTTGCAGGCACCAGTCCTGCAGGCATGTCTCAGTGCCGCCGTCGAAAAAAGCTTCAACAGATCGACCGTCGACAGCGACACATCGACCAGTGATTCCGTATTTGCCTTTGCCACGGGGGCCGCTGCAAATCCTGACGTCACCGGTATCGATGATCCAGCTCTTGATGCGTTCAAGGCAGCGCTGGACGATCTTTGTATTGATCTCGCCAAACAGGTTGTCCGCGATGGCGAAGGGGCCAGCAAATTCATCACCGTCAATGTTACGGGCGCTGAACACGATGCTGCCGCCAAGCGCATTGCGCTGTCGATTGCCAATTCACCGCTGGTGAAAACCGCGATTGCCGGTGAGGACGCCAATTGGGGGCGGATCGTCATGGCTGTCGGTAAGGCTGGAGAAAAAGCCGAACGCGACAAGCTTGCGATCAGTGTCGGCGGCACCGTGATTGCCAAGGAGGGGGCTGCCGTCAGCGGTTACGACGAGACCCCTGTTACCAAACACATGAAGGGTCAGGAAATCGATATTGATGTCGATCTGGCAATCGGCACCGGCAAAGCCACGATCTGGACCTGCGATCTGACGCACGGCTATATCTCAATCAATGCCGACTACCGGTCCTGAAGGCGGCTGCTGGGGGGCGCCGTTCCCGGGGCAGGGAGCGGGGCTGAAGACCGTTCTTGTCGCCGCAGCCGCACTGATCGATGCCGATGGACGGGTCTTGATCGCCAAGCGTCCGCCAGGAAAATCAATGGCCGGCTTGTGGGAGTTCCCGGGCGGCAAGGTTGCCGACGGTGAATTGCCTGAAACCGCTTTGGTGCGCGAACTGGCCGAGGAACTGGGTCTCGATATCACAGAATCCTGCCTCGCACCGTTTACTTTCGCCAGCCATGTCTATGATGACTTCCATCTTCTGATGCCGCTGTATCTATGCCGGATCTGGAAAGGTCAGCCGACACCGCTGGAGGGGCAGGAAATTAAGTGGGTTCGTCCGGTCCGTCTCGCCGATTATCCGATGCCGGCTGCCGATGTGCCGCTGGTCGCGTTGCTCAGGGATTATCTTTAACGCTACGCCGTTGAGGATCACTCCGGCACCGGGCCGAGTTTGCCCAATTCCTTTACAGCTTTGCGCATCGCATCAACGGTATCGTCAAAGAAAGCATCCATCTGGGCACGTAATTGGGGCGATAGAGCCAGCAGTTTTGAGCGGGCATCGCGCGGATTTTCCTTTTCGATAATAAGGCCGCGCGCCAGTGCGGTCTCGATGTACTTGGTCGCCGTCAACGGGCTTTTGACTCCGGATATGGCATTGATCGCGTCTGTTTTGCGGACTGGCTCGGATTCCTGCCACAAGTGCCTAAACAGGTCCCAATAGACGGTTGAATAAAAATCCATATCGCCTTCGAACAGCTTGATCCAGTTGACGCCGACCTGGTTGGAGAAACTCAGATAAGAGCGTCTTTGCTGGTCGTTATAAGTGAGGGGCATGTTCCAGTTTCTCCCGCAGAATATTATATTTATAAATGCAGTTAATAATATGGCTATATGGCTTGTCCTGTCTATAGACATTAACTCCATGTAATTAAAAGGGAAAATGTTGACATAATTTGATACACTTATTTTTAAGTACAATATTGACTATATAATTAAAGGCAAATATCATCCTCCCATCGCTACAGAGACAATCTGGACAGCGAACGAAAATTGAAGGAGGAAGAAAATGAAAAACCAAACTCAAACAAACGCGATTAAATCGTCTGCCAAGAGCCTGTCTTACCGTCGTCCGGCCGCATTTGCTCTGGCCGCCATCTTCAGCTTCGGCTTGCTGACCGGCTGCGTCACGGATCAGGGCAACAAGCAGATAGCGGGCTCGCTTCTCGGTGCCGGCCTTGGTGGTTTTGCCGGTTCCAAGATTGGTGGGGGCAAAGGCCAACTGGCGGCGACAGCTGCCGGGGTGGTCTTGGGCGGTCTGTTGGGCAACTCGGTTGGCCAATCGCTTGACCGTGCCGACCAGACCTATGCGGTGCAGGCCCAGAACAAGGCCCTTGAAGCCCCTGTCGGGCAGACGATCTCCTGGTCCAACCCCGAGAGTGGTCATAGCGGCAGTGTAACTCCGACCCGGGTTGGCCGTGATACGCAAACCGGCGCCTATTGCCGGGAATACCAGACAGAAGTGATCGTTGGTGGTGAATCCCAGTCCGGTTACGGCACCGCATGCCGGATGCCGGATGGCAATTGGAAAATTTCCAGCTGACGAGAGCACAGCGTCGCGCTCGGGGGTACTCCTCCGGCCCTGCGACGCGCGATGCGAGACGGGCGGTTCCGGTTCCCCCCAGCCGGGCCGCCCAATTCGCACGCAGCGCAGATCAGGCCTTTAAAAGGCTGCTGGCAGCCCCTACATTCCGCACATGACCAACACACCACAAAGCCCTGCTGAGTCTGCATCAAAGCCCGTGACCGCAAGTTTGGTGATCATCGGTAATGAAATCCTGTCCGGGCGCACCCGTGACGCCAATCTGCAGTATCTGGGCGACGAGCTGAACAAACTCGGCATCCGCATGACGGAAGTCAGGGTTGTTTCCGATATCCCGGAAGCGATCATCGAAGCCGTCAATACACTGCGCCAGCGTTACGACTATGTCTTTACCACCGGCGGCATCGGCCCGACGCACGACGACATCACGTCGGAATGCATCGCCAGAGCCTTCGGCATCGAATTCGGCCCGAACCCCGAAGCCGTGGCGCTTTTGCAGGCTTATTATACCGAGCGCGGCGATGAATTCACGGATGCCCGTCAGCGTATGGCCAACACACCCAAGGATGCGATCCTGATCGATAATCCTGTTTCCAAGGCCCCTGGTTTTCAGGTTGAAAACGTATTCGTGCTGCCCGGTGTGCCGCGCATCATGCAGGCCATGTTTGCCGGCATGCGCCATCGTCTGGTCGGTGGTCAGCCGATGGTCAGCCGCACCGTAACGTCACATGTGCCCGAAGGCCGCGCCGGCGGGCCTTTGACCGAACTGCAGGCCCGTCATCCGGAAACCGAAATCGGCTCGTATCCGTTCTATCGCAATGATCGTCCGGGGGCACAGGTCGTGATCCGGGCCATTGATCCGGTCAAAGCCGATGCGGCCGTTGTCGATGTCATCGAGATGCTGATATCGCTGGGCGGGGAGCCGGTGCTGGAACCGGTCGATGATGCAGGGCAGCCTGTCTGATCAGGCTATCTTTTGAAAATGAACGTTTCGGCTTCGACGCGGGCCTGCCAGCCGGCACGCTCCAACTCGGGGTCGATGTGTTCCTCAACCGGATAGCCGAGGCACAGATAGCCGACCAGCTTCCATGCTTCCGGCACATCCAGCGCCTCGTTGACAGCGACCGGATCCAGGATTGATGCCCACCCCAGACCGATGCCGTGCGCCCGTGCCGCCAGCCATAATGTGTTGATCGCACCGACCACGGAATAGACAAGCATCTCCGGCATGGTCTTGCGGCCAAGCCCGAAACCCATTTCGCTCGCCTGATCACAATACACCGCCAGGTGTACCGGTGCTTCCCTGAGTCCGGCCAGCTTGAGGCCGGCATAAATATCTGCCTGCTTGCCGCTGTAATCCTTGAGTGCATCGGCATTGGCGGCTTCGAAATTGGCAATAATAGCAGCCCGACGGGC
>JANRAT010000117.1 GCA_030727885.1 Rhodospirillales bacterium
CGCCGCCGGCGCCGAGCGTGTTGACGTCGACCATGGCGACACGGATGGGAAAACCATCGATCAAGCCTTCCTGGCGGAGCAGTGGTTTGTTGTCGCTGATCAGGGCAATATCGGCAGACGTGCCGCCGACATCGACGGTCAGAAGATTGCTGATATTCGACGCCGCCCCGACAATGCGACCGCCGATCACGCCGCCGGCCGGCCCCGACAGAAACAGCCGGATCGGCCGCTGCCTGGCCACCGTCGCCGCGGTTAATCCGCCGCGCGACTGGATGATCTGCAGCGGCGCCGTAACACCGGCTTTCGCCAGTTCCGTCTCAAGATTCTCGATATATTGATCGACGCAGGGTTTCACATAGGCGTCGAAAGTCGTGGTCACGGTTCTTTCGTACTCGCGGAAGTTCGGATCGACATCACTGGAAATCGACAGCGTCAGGTTCGGATACCACTGGCGGATCAGATCACGAGCTCGAAGCTCGTGGCTTTTGTTGACGAAGGAAAACAGAAACACGATCGACAGCGCCTCGGCACCGGCTTCAACAAGTTCCGTGACCACTGCGCGCAAGCCATCCTCGTCCAGCGGCGTGATCACCGTACCGTCCCGGGAAATCCGTTCGGCCACTTCCCGGCGCATGCTGCGTGGTGCCAGAAAGACCGGGGTTTGCGTGGTCACGATGGGTTCGTACATCTGCCGACGGGACTGCCGGCCGATCTCCAGGACATCGCGGAAGCCTTTGGTCATGATGACGCCGACACGCGCCCCCTTGCGCTCAAGCACCGCATTGGTGGCGACGGTCGTGCCGTGCGTGAAGCGGCCGATTGCAGCAAGGGTCAGAACCCCGTCAGAAGCCAGCGCATTGAGCGTTTTCAGAACGGCAATGCTCGGGTCTTCGCGCGTCGTCGGTGTCTTCAGGGTTATGAACCTCCCATCCGAGGAACGGCAAACAACATCGGTAAAAGTACCGCCGATATCTATGCCGATTTCCCAATTGGCGGCAGGGCGTTCGGTCATAGACTGGTCTCGGTTTGCCATTGATATCTCTTTTCAGATTGGTGGAGCATATTGTCAGATGTAACCCGGGGAACGCTGGGATTGCAGATGTGCATCAAATTCACACACCTGAACTTTGCCATCAGATGCCGGGTGCGAAAAGTACTATCCGGTGGCCGGCATGCTCTATTTGACGTCAATGCGCGAGAAAACGGCCCTGAACGTTTGAACAGACGGGTGACGGTATTGGGAGGAATGAATGGTGGGCGCAGCAGGATTCGAACCTGCGACCCGCTGATTAAGAGT
>JANRAT010000118.1 GCA_030727885.1 Rhodospirillales bacterium
ACGGAGTACGGCAAGCTTTCGTTCGGCGATCTGTGGATCCCGGAAATGAAGGGCAAGGTTCAGGGCCGCCCGCATTCGATGATGGCCGGCATCGGTCGTTACCTCGAAGGCGCCGGCAAGCTGCCGCCGTTCGTCAATGCCTACAAAGACGAAGAAAACATGCGCAAGATCTGGGATGAGATCACGAAGTTCGCCGTCGAGCACAAGCCGTGGGTCAAACAGTTCTGGAATGACCACGACACCCAGAAGACCGGTTTCATGCAGAACGGTGTCGTTCTTGGCCAGACCTGGGACGGCCCGGCGATCGAATTGTTCAAGGACGGCAAACCCGTACAGTACATGGCGCCGAAGGAAGGTGCATTCGCATGGCTTGACGGGCTTTCGATGCCGGTTGGCGCGAAGAACAAAGACGAGACGTATGAGCTTATCAACGCCATCTACACCGTTGATGCCGCCGCTGATTCAGCCATCAAGACCGGCTACAACGGTACCGTCAAAGGCTACGCCGACAAGCTGGATGAAAAATCCAAAAAGGCCTTCAACCTGGCTTACCCGGGTGATGCGCTGTCGAAATTGTGGTGGTGGCCGGACGAGCCGGCCTGGTACGCCTCCATTCGTGCCGAATACCGCGACAAGTTCGTCGCCGCCTGACGATCCGCGTGCCCGCCCGGTGCTTCGGCATCGGGCGGTGTTCGCTGCTAGATAAAGAATGGCAAAAGCCATTTAAAAATTAAAAACACCATGTGCGGGAGGACCGAACGTATTGGTCCAATAAGGGGGACGGATGAGCAGCGTCGAGCTAGACCAGGTCACGATCCGTTTCGGCGATTTCGTTGCCGTAGACAATTGCAACCTGACCATTGAGTCAGGCGAGTTTTTCAGTTTTCTGGGGCCATCCGGATGGGGCAAGACCACCATCCTGCGCGCCGTATCGGGGTTCAATGAACCGACCGAAGGCAGTGTGCGCATCGGCGGTAAGGACATGCGCGGCATCGGCCCGAACAAACGGCCGACAGCGCTGATATTCCAGAATTTGGCGCTGTTCCCGTTGATGAGCGTCGCCGATAACATCGCCTTCGGGCTTGAAGTGGCAGGCGTGCCTTATGTCGAACGCCGTCGCCGAGCCGAGGAATTGCTCAATCTGATTGCCCTGCCCGGCCAGGGCGACAAGATGTGTTCGGAATTATCGGGCGGACAGCGCCAGCGCGTTGCCATCGCCAGAGCTCTGGCTGTTGAGCCGCAGGTGCTTTTGCTTGATGAGCCGTTATCGGCGCTCGATCTCAAACTGCGCCAGCGTATGCGCACCGAACTGCGCGCCATCCAGCAGCGTGTCGGCATCACCTTTATCTACATCACCCACGATCAGGGCGAAGCCTTGACCATGTCGGACCGGATCGCGGTGATGAGTGCCGGGATCGTCCAGCAGGTCGGCAACGGATCCGAAATCTACAATAATCCGGCGACCTCGTTCGTCGCCTCGTTCGTCGGCGAGAACAATGCCTTCAAGGGCAAGGTCAGCCGTGCCGAAGATGGTTATGCGGTCATCGACACCACGTTCGGCCCGCTCCGTGGCGTCAACAATCGTGGTCTCAAGGAAGGCGATGACGCCTATCTGTTCATCCGCCCGGAAGTTCTGCGCCCGGCCGGCGCCAAGGACTCCGGCGCTGACACGACATTCGAGACGGAAGCGTTGAAGGAAGAGTTCGAGGGCAGTTTCCTGCATGTCTTCCTGAAATCGGAAAACCCAGAAAAGCCTTACAAGATGGCCATCGTCAACGATGCCAATGTGACCCGCCAAGCCAAAGGCTCGACGGTTAAAGTCGCGTTTGATCCAGAGCGTGCCGTCGCACTGCCGGACGGGGAACTTGCCGATGAGTGACGGTGCCGCCACACACCCGGTGATGCTGGCGCAACTGCAGATTTCGCCCAGTCTGCCCGAACCTTCTATGCCGAAACCGGCTTTGCCGCAGCCGTCGGCACCCAGTGCATCGGGTGGGCTCGGTATATCACCGTCATTGCCGCAACCCAGTTCCTCCGGCATTTCACCATCGCTGCCCGGCTCAGGCCCGGCACCGGCCATGCCCTCGTCTGCGCCCAGTGGGAGTGTGAGCGGGAGTGGCAGCAATCTCAATATCACCATCACCAATCCGGACAAACTGCCGTCCCTGCCACCCGGCCAGCACGAGCTTAAACTTGTCATTCAGGACCAGTCGCATGCGTCATCCGCAAGTAGCGGCATCGGTTTCGTTGAAATATTTATCGCCATCGTCGCCGCCTTGTTGGTTGCGCCGTTCGTGCAGCGCGAAGCCGGCAAATGGTCAGCAAACCTGAATGCATTGCGGTTCGTACAAAAGAACGGCATCGCGATTTCGACCTACCTGCTGGTCTTCACCATCGGCTGGATCGTATTCCTGATCATTCTGCCGCAGCTTTACATGTTCGATTTCTCGTTCCGTCATAACCTGAACCCGTCGGAAGTCGGCACTTCCGTCGATACCTATACGCTGAAGAACTACAAGTATCTGATCTTCGGTCGCGAAGGCTCTGACGAGATGCTGAACTGGCTGCATCTGCAGGTGTTCATCAAAACCATCATTGCCAGCGTCATCGTCACATTGATCAACTTCGCGCTGTGTTATCCGCTGGCCTTCTTCATGGCCCAGATGGTCCGGGGCCGCAGTCAACGGTTGCTGTTCCTGTGTCTGTTACTGCCGTTCTGGGTAAACGAAATTCTCCGTGCCTTCGCGTTCAAAATCATTTTTGCCGACAAGGGCCTGGTCAACGCAGCGCTTATTGCCCTTGGCATATTCGATCAACCCTATGATTTCCTCAGTGCCAATGTCGCGCTGTATACCGGGCTGACCTATGCCTACATTCTGTTGATGATTTTCCCGCTCTATAACGCGATTGAAAGTCTTGATCCCAATCAGATCGAAGCCGCTCGCGACATGGGGGCTTCCTGGATCAAAATTCATCGGCGCGTGGTCATGCCGCACGCCAAACCGGGTATCGCATCGGGCTGCACCATGGTCTTCATGCTGACCGCCGGCGCGCTCGCTGCACCGAACATTCTGGGCGGTCCAAGTTCGCTGTGGTTCACGCAGATTATTTACCAATGGTACAACACCGGCGGCAACTGGCCGCAAGGCTCCGCCTATGCCTTTATACTGCTGATTTCATGCATCATCTTCGTTCGCATCATGATGCGGGTCTTTAAAGTGGGTCTTGGGGATATCGCAAAACGATGAGCTCGAACCAACTCCGCAAATGGGTCGTCAGAGGATATATCATCCTTTTCTTCCTGTATCTATTCGGACCGCTGATCATCATGTCGGCGTCCGCTGTCAACACCTCCAGCTACCCGACGATAACGCCCTGGGAAGGAACCACCGTGAAATGGTTCGGTGAGCTGGCCGCCAACGACCGGCTCGTCAACGGCTTCATCAACAGCCTGTGGGTCGGCATCGGTGTGGTCATGCTATCGGTGCCGACGGCGCTGGCCGGCGCCATCATGCTGATGCAGGTTCCGGAAAAAGTCCGGCCGATCTATTACACCATTGTTGTCTCGCCGGTGCTGGTCCCCGGTGTCATCATCGGGATTTCGACGGTGATTTTCTGGGAACGCTTCGGTTCCATCATCGGTCTCGATTACGAGACCACCAACAATCCGTTTTTCCTGACCATCGTCGGCCAGTCGACGTTCATATCGGCCTATTGCATGCTGGTCTTCATGGCACGGTTGCAGCGTTTCGACAAAACCCAGGAAGAGGCGGCGCTTGATCTTGGCGCAACGCACGTGCAGGTGTTCTGGAAAGTGCTGATCCCGTTCCTGCGCCCGGCGATCCTGTCGTCGATTGTGCTGGCCTTCCTGACGTCGTTCGAGAACTACAACACCACGGTCTTCACCATGGTTGCCCGCGGCACGCTGACGACCGAACTTGCCGGTCTGGCCCGGTTCGGCGTCAATCCATCGATCTCGGCGCTGGCTGTCGTCATCATGGGCTTCACCCTGATCGGGGCGGTTATTTACGAGATCAAGAAACGCCGCGAGGAAGCGATCATCGACGCTTCAAAGAAACGCGCCTCCATGAAACGCATGAAAGAAACCGAGGCTTCCGCCGCGCAAGCCGCAGCCGCCGCCTGAGGAATAAAGCTATGCCGTCGACAGTTCATAGAATAGCCCGTCATGCGATACAGATTCTCAACAAGCGAACCGGACCGGCACCAAGGCCGTCGATCATTGTGCGCCTGTATCAGGAAGACGACAAAATGGTCGGCACTGCGGTGTTCAAGAACTATGACGGCATGGAAGCTGAACTGCCGATGGGCCATGCCGAGAATGAAAACGTCACCGCATTCTTTGATGTCAGTTTCTATCAGGCGTTTGTCGGACTGCTCAGGAGTGGCGACAGCCTTTACTGGAAGACGCAATGGACCCAGCTCGGGGCCCGCAGGGAAGTCGCCGATGTCTCGCTCGACACCAAGGAAGAAATCATCGGCGAGTATTTTTCCAAGGGCTAGCGTTGTCTGCGCCACGCTGCTTGCCGTAATCCTGTCCGCACTGCCTGCCCGTGCCCAGGCCGTCGATCCCTATTACCAGCTGATCTATGATTTTGAGGTCGCAGGCTTCTGTGGCCTGATCGCCCACCCCGTGCACGATGCTTTCTGGAGCAAACGCCGCCGGATTGAAGCGGGCACAGAACGCACGCCGGAGCAGTTCACCAAGACCCGCATCCTCGCCATGGCCGACGCCGAACGCGCCTACATCGACCGCTCTCTCGGCGGTCACAAGCCGTGGTGCCGCAAGGATCGCGTGGCTGGTGTCATGCGTATTATGGAGAAGTAAGCATCCCCCTCACCTGTCCTCTCCCCCACATGCGTGGTGGAGAGGGACTCACGCATTAACGCACAGTTCCACATATTCCTCTCCCCCTTTAGGGGGAGAGGTTAGGTGAGGGGGTGTTATCAGGTTTAGATTTTCGAGAACGTCTTGCGCAGCTTGTCGACCAGTTCGTCGATGTGCTTTTCCTCGGCCACGAACTGCGGCGCGATGATGCCGGAATCGCCGGTGAACTTGATGTGCAAACCGTTCCAGAACAGATCTTTCTGCATTTGCGTACCGAGAGCGCCCGGCGCACCTTTCGGCTTCAGCTCAACGGCTGCCATCAGCCCGTAGCTGCGGATATCCTTCAGACATTCCAGGTCCTTGAGGCTGTGTACAGCTTCACCGAAGTAGCCGGCGAGCTTGCCGGCGCGGGCAAACAGATCATCGCGCTGGAAAATATCCTGCGCGGCAATACCGGCAGCACAGGCAGCCGGGTGACCGGAATAGGTGTAGCCGTGGAAGAACTCGATGGCGTTGTCCGGTGAGGCATTGATGATGGTGTCGTAAACCTCGTCCCTGACGCAAACTGCACCCATCGGCTGAGCGCCGTTGGTCAGCGCCTTGGCCATCGTCATGATGTCCGGGATGACGCCGAAGGCATCGGCGGCAAAGGCATGACCGGTACGGCCAAAGCCGGTAATCACTTCATCAAACACCAGCAAGATGCCGTGCTGATCGCAAATCTCGCGGAGCCGGTTCAGATAGCCGACCGGCGGCACCAGACAACCGGTCGAGCCGGCAATCGGCTCAACGAAGACGGCAGCAATGGTCGAGCCGCCATAGGTTTCGCAAATACGCACGAGATCTTCGGCCAGTTCGGCACCCTTTGTCGGCTGCCCCGGAATGAAGGCATTTTCCGGCATCCAGGTATGGCGCATGCAGACTACGTTCGGCATTACGTTGGTGAAGGTTTCGCGGTTCTTGACCATCCCGGCAAGGCTGACGCCGCCCATGTTGACACCGTGATAGGCGCGTTCGCGCGACACGAAGCGGTTGCGGTGGCCGTCGCCCTTGGCGCGATGATAGGCCATCGCCATCTTCAGCGCGGTATCGATGGATTCGGAGCCGGAGTTGACGAAGAAGACATGGTTCATCGGTTCCGGGGTGATGCGGGCGACCTTGCTGGCCAGCTCGAACGAACCCGGGTGGCCAAGCTGGAACGGTGCCGTGTAATCATTGGTCAGCAGCTGCTGGTGAACGGCATTGGCGATTTCCGGACGACCGTGACCGAGCGGGGTGCAGAACAACCCCGACGATCCGTCAAGCACCGTACCGCCCTTGTGATCGACCAGATACATCCCTTCGGATTTGACGACAATTCTGGGATTCGCCTTGAAGTCCCGGTTGGCCGTAAACGGCATCCAATGTTGTTCCAGCGAATTGGTCGTGAATTCCATAGAAACCTCCACACTCCGAAAAGACGCGACAGGTGCTCCGTCGCGGTCGTGCAATAGCGCACATGAAAGATGGTCGCGGCAACTCTGGCCGCATTTAGCACATTTATTCGTATCAAGGTAGACGTTTGACCTGGACCCATAATAGGGCCAGATTTCATCAATATTCGGGACCACGAACCACGATACCATAGGGCCAATCAGATATGCGGGATGCCATCTTTCATCTGAAACGCAACAAAAGCATCAGTTTGCAGGCGCAAATCCGCGAAACACTGGTCGATGCCATCCTTGGCGGGCAGCTGGGCGGGGGCGAGCCTTTGCCGTCCAGCCGCAGAATGGCCGACAACCTTGGCGTATCCAGAAATACCGTGGTTCTGGCCTATCAAAATCTGGTCGACGACGGCTATCTGCTGGCCCGCGAACGCAGCGGCTATTACGTCAATGACGAGCTGTCGGGGCAAATCTCCCATGCAGGCACCCCGCGTTTGGCCCCATCCCTGAGCGAACCCGACTGGGAAGCC
>JANRAT010000119.1 GCA_030727885.1 Rhodospirillales bacterium
CCCCCGAGACGCCCGAGACCGTCATATCCAGATTAACCGAGGCTGGTGTCCATTATATACCAACGGGTTTGTCACACGGCACCGTAACCGCCGTCATCGACAAACGGGTTTTTGAAGTGACAACACTGCGTTGCGATCTGAAAACCGATGGCCGACGGGCCGTCGTTGCCTTTACCGATGACTGGATCATTGATTCGTCCCGGAGAGACTTTACCATAAATGCCTTGTCTTCAAATCGCGATGGCGACGTGTATGATTATCACGACGGCATAGCCGATCTGGCACATGGGCGCATCCGCTTCGTCGGTCGTGCCGATGATCGGGTATGCGAGGATTACCTCAGGATTTTAAGGTATTTCCGGTTTTTTGGCCATTATGGCAGACCCCCATACAATGTTGCTGCGTTCAATGCGTGCCGCAAACACGTCGACAATCTGCGCAGCATTTCGGCTGAACGTATCCATCATGAAATCCTGCGCACCTTGGCAGCACCGGAGCCGGCAGATGTATTCATCATGATGCGTGATGCACACGTTCTGGAAACAGTGCTGCCTGAAGCAACTGAAATTGGCACACTGCGTTGTGCAGCCTGGCTGGCCGCTCGCGGAGTCGTTATTGATGGCTTGGTTCCAGACCCGCTGCGACGTCTCGGGGCCGTCCTTTCTCCTGATTGCGACTTAGACGCTCTCAGTGATCGCCTGAAACTGTCCAACAAAGAAACCGATCGGCTTCGCAAGATGAAGTCTCTGGCACCGACTTTAGTTTTGCCTTCGGATATCGCATCCACACAGCGCCTGATCAAATTGCATGGTAACGAAGCCGTCGGCGATGCACAGGTTCTGGCATGGGCAACGAGGCTCTCTGATCAGGCGAAGCTGCCCAGTGACGAGACCGCAGCCAGGCGCGCGGCTCTGGAAGCGGCTTTCGTCTGGCAAGCACCGCATTTTCCGATCCGTGGCGATGATGTCAAAGCACTGGGGATTTCACCGGGGCCGGAGATCGGCACTGCCCTTCGTGCCGTCGAGGATTGGTGGGCGGAAGGTGATTTTGTCGCTGACCGGGAAGACTGCCTACGCTATTTAAAGACGATGATTGAGAATCAAGGGAAATCCAGGATATGACCACACTCAGAGTTTGCTTCATTGGTGACAGCCATACGCTCGGCACCGGCGACGAGGAATTTCTAGGCTGGCCAGGCCGTGTCATGCATCGGGAACGCGCTGCCGGTCACGATGTCACAATGTACAACCTCGGCATTCGAGGCGACACAACGACGATGATCGAGCCCCGTTGGCGCGCCGAAGCCGAAGCCCGCTTGCCAGCCGAAAATCCAGGAGCACTGGTTTTCTCTTTTGGTTGCAATGACATGGCTATGCAAGATGGCGTGTTGCGCAATTCTCCGGAAGAGGCCGTAGCCTCGGCCAGACGCATGATTTCCGAAGCCAAGGCATGGTTGCCGACGCTTTGGCTCGGGCCCCTGCCTGTGAATGATGATAACATGCCGTTTTCATCATCGCCCGGTCGTGACCGGTATTTATCCTCGAGCCGCAATGCCCAGCTTTCCGATAAGTTTCAGCATCTCGCCGAGGAATTAGGAGTGCCGTTTCTTGACATTTTCACGCTCACCGCTTCCGACCCAAGCTGGATGGATTATTATGATAAAGGTGACGGCGTTCACACCAAAAGCGGCGGATATGCAGCGATTGCTGAACATGTGATCGGTTGGGATGCCTGGAGGCGCTGGTTCGATGAGTGAACAGGACGACAAGCCTGTCGTACGACATGTCGATCTGGATTCCCGGCTCCGAAGTACGATTTTAAAACTGCTCGCAGAACAGGGTGCCGGCAAAACCATCTGCCCATCCGATGCCGCACGTGTCGAGCGGGGCGATGACTGGCGAAGTGCCATGAAACCTGCCAGACGCGTTGCAGCCAAACTCGCCAAAGAAGGCCTGATCTCCATTTACCGCAAAGGCAAGGTGGTCGACCCCGAAAACTTCAAAGGCGTGATCAGACTTGGCTTACCTGAATAGGCCGCGAGCCGTTTTCAACAGCATTGAGGATGCGGTAAGCAGCATCATCCAGTTTCAAACACATCAATGCCGCCTGCCTTTGCTCTGCCATTACGCGCACCACACGGGCGCGTATGTCGACGAGGACCGGTGACCGGCCATGCCGGTATGTATCCTCATCAATAAGACCGTCGATCCTCAGCAAAGCACCGGTCGTCAATAGCCCGGATTTGTCTTCAATCACCAATCCCCCATAGCTCCATTCGACAGTACGGAATACGTGCCCGATATGCCGCAGATAAAGCTGTGGACGCAATTTGCCGATCATAACGACGACGCTCGGCTGGAGTCTCCGACATAAAGTTCATTTCAGCCCCCAATGGATGTTCCCAGGGAGCCGATTATTGCTTTTATGTGAAGTGTTTAGATGTGACGCACATCACCCGCCGGGGACAAGCACCTGCCCCATCATCAGAGGTCTCGCCGTGCGATAAACTGTACAGCTATTGGCTACCACTGTGCCATCAGACTCAACAGTCACTTTGGCGTCAACCGGGATCACCCCGGATGGATTGGAGAGACGGAGATCACCCGGCTGCTCGCGGCAGATCATGTTCGGTACACTGCCCGGTATTCGGCAGGCAACACCCAGACACATGGCACCGGTTAACGGTAACACCCGGTGTACCTGTTCCATGGAAAGGATGCGGGCGCAGAGGTCCGTGTCTTCGGCCGCGATCTGTGTGCCGGCGAGCGTCGAACTGGCGGCTGCCTTGCCGACAATGCCTATTTTCGGATTGCCGAGCATTGCCGTTTCCGGCGTTTCTGCCAGTCCCATGACGACAGCAGCGGTGCGCCTGACGGCGTCAAGATCGGCCATGAATTTCTTGTCTGCTTCAAGATCAGCAACACTCTCCGTCGCTGTTTTGCCAAACCGGGTTGCAGCGACAAAAACGACAGCATTCGATGCATCGACAAGACTGGCTTCGACTTTGCCGACACCCGGCACATCCAGCACATCCATCGCTTTGCCGCTCGGCAACAGCTTGCCGGATGTGGCACCGCCCGGATTAAGATAATCCAGGCGAATACGAGACCCCGTGCCGCTGACGCCGGGAATGGAGAAGCCACCCTCAGGCGCGAATGCTCCATCCGAGACATTAAAAGTCGCATGATAGATCTTCTGCGTATTGGTGTTGAAGACGCGCACCGTTTGCTGACCTTCAACCGCCGGCAATAATCCACTATCGACCGCAAACGGGCCGACTGCAGACGACAGATTGCCACACGTCGCCGAATAATCGACTTCGGGCTTATCGATCACAACCTGACCGAAGGTATAATCGACATCGGCCCCTTCAACGCTGGACAGCCCAACAATCACTGCCTTGGAAACCGATGATACCCCGCCTCCCATGCCGTTCAGCTGCCGACCGTAAGCATCAGGGCTGCCAAGGGCATGGATAAAAATCTCATCACGGCTGCCCCGGTCTTCAGGTAAAGCGTCATGGCGAAAGAACACCCCTTTTGAAGTGCCGCCACGGATGAACGTTGCCGGATAACCTTTTTGTGCCATTATTATATTCCTGAATAGTCGTTAGTCGCGAGGCCCGGCGAAGAACCAGAAGATGACGCCAATAACAGGTAACAGCAGAATCACAATGATCCAGTAGAGGCTGAACTGCCCAACGTTTTGACGATGGCGTAAATATCGGCGATCAAAACCAGCAGACCACCAAGACTCATTCCACTCATACCCATTAGTTAGCTCCAGATAAATTTCATTAAAATCGTTATGGCCAGGCAACGTCCGGTGGCAAGCTCATCAAGATTGCCTCGACATTACCCCCGGTCTTGAGGCCAAAGATAGTACCTCTGTCATATAGCAGATTGAATTCCACATAGCGACCACGCTTGATCCGCTGCGCCAAACGCTGCTCCTCAGTCCAGGGTAAATTCATCTTGTCGCGGGCAATGTCCGGATAAACCGACACGAAGGCTCTGCCGACATCCTGAGTAAAGGCAAAATCCCGTTCCCAGTCACCGCTCCAGTGATTGTCATAGAAAATGCCTCCGACGCCCCGTGCTTCCCCCCGGTGCGGCAGGTAAAAGTACTCGTCACACCAGGCCTTGAAGCGGTCATAATAATCGGCACCATGATTCGTGCAGGCATCACGGAATGCGCCATGAAACCGTGCGGTTTCTTCGGTATCTGGAAATACCGGCGTCAGATCTCCACCACCGCCGAACCAACCACGTGTCGTGACGATCATCCTTGTATTCATGTGGGCAATCGGCACCAACGGCGAGCGCGGATGAATGACTACGGAAATCCCGGCGGCCCAAAATCTCGGGTCGACGTCGGCACCCGGAATACGGGCCCGGAATTCATCCGAAAATTCGCCGTAGACGGTGGAAATATTGACACCGGCCTTTTCAAACACGCGACCATCCCTGAGCCCGGCCATGGTGCCGCCGCCTCCGCCATCGCGTTGCCATGAAGTCCGCTCGAACCGGCCGGGCGAAAACACCTCGTCAAGGGCTTGCGCTTCCGTTGTCTGTTCCAGCTCTTCTAATCTGGCACACAGGTCATCGCGCAACTCGGCAAACCATGCCTGTGCCTTCGCCTTGTGAGCTTCGCCAAACAGCTGGTCCGTGACCAGCGGCAAGTCGCTCTTACTCTTCATGCAACAACTCCAGAAACTCTTATGCAGATCGCTTTACGCATTGTGTTTTAGCCAGGCAGGGCTTGCAACTGACGAAGTGCTTCAAAAAGGACTATACCACCGGCAACGGCAACATTCATGGATCGCACCCCTGCCTTCATCGGCAAGATGACCCTAGCATCGGCGGCATTGTGCACATCTTCCGGCACCCCGGCACTTTCGCGCCCCAAAAGCAACGTATCACCTCGCGCAAAACTGAAATCCTGCAATCGGCTCTCGCACCGGGTTGTCAGCAAGATTAGCCGTCCATTACCGCGTTCCATCTGGAATCGTTGCCAATTCTGGTGTCGATGCAAGACGACATGCGCCATATAATCCATACCGGCACGACGCATCTTGGAATCGGACAATGCGAATCCGCAGGGCTCAATCACGTGTACCGGGATATCGAAGCAGGCCGCCGTACGAAATAAATTCCCGGCATTCTGCGGAATATCGGGCTCAAACAGAGCCAAATTTACAGCCGTTTGATCATGTGTGTTCATGCTTTCTCCATTGAAGCGGCCCTTATCCCTGCAAACAGCTGTTAATCGCTCACAGCACCCATCTTGAGACTATCTAAACCCTTGCAACGTTTGGGTCATCAAGTATAACGGAAGTACGCTTCTGGGGCCTGCCTCTGGCGTGTTTCGTCGTAAGTGTGTTGATTGCACATATGCATCATCTTTACACGAACGACACTCTGAGTTGACTGCGATGATGAGCGTAGTCGGCTTTCAGGCAAGAACAACATGCGCCGCTTCGGTGGCGACGGGTACTATGTCAATCGAGGGGAATTTCCATGAGCGAAGCCGCAAACCATGTGGGCCAACCCACGAGCAGCGGTGCTGAGATCGATGAACAGACGCGCCGTGATTTTCTTATCTGGAGCACGGTCGCTATAGGCGCTGCCGGCACCGCACTGGCAGTCTGGCCGTTTATCGATCAGATGAATCCAGCCGCAGATACGTTGGCGTTGGCAACTACAGAAGTCGATATTTCTCAAATTGCCGTTGGCCAGGCGATCACTGTCGTCTGGCGCGGAAAACCAGTCTTTATCCGGCACCGCACGGCGAAAGAGATTTCTGCTGCCGAAGAAGTCAATTTGAGCGACCTTCCGGATCCGCAAAAGGACGACGCCCGTGTCAAAAAGCCGGAATGGCTGATTATGGTCGGCGTCTGCACGCACTTGGGCTGCATTCCACTCGGTCAAAAACAAGGCGACCCACAGGGTGATTTCGGCGGATGGTTCTGCCCATGCCATGGCTCGCACTATGACACTTCCGGTCGAATCCGTAAGGGTCCAGCACCCAAAAACTTAATGGTCCCGACGTATTCATTCGTCGAAGACACCAAAGTCCTGATCGGCTGAGGGGGAAAAAACTATGAGCGGCGGAACCTCTAAATTTCAATCAAACAGCCAGATCGTGAACTGGATCGAGCATCGTTTGCCGATCTTCTCGTTCATGGACGCGCAGTTAAATCAATACCCGACACCGAAAAACCTTAACTATTTCTGGAACTTCGGTTCACTTGCAGGGATTGTGCTGGTGATCATGATTGTTTCCGGCATTACGCTGGCCATGAGCTACACCGCGCATACCTCACTGGCATTTACGTCGGTCGAGCGGATCATGCGTGATGTCAACTTTGGCTGGCTGCTCCGTTACATTCACATGAACGGCGCCAGCATGTTCTTTATCGTCGTCTACATCCACGTTTTCCGTGGCATGTATTACGGATCCTACAAAGCCCCCCGTGAAATCCTCTGGATCATCGGCATTTTCATCCTGCTGGCGATGATGGCGACTGCGTTTATGGGTTATGTGCTGCCATGGGGCCAAATGAGCTTCTGGGGCGCCACCGTGATCACAAACCTGTTCTCGGCTATTCCGATTGTTGGCGAGCCGATCGTACAACTGTTGTGGGGCGGCTTCGTCGTCGACAATCCGACGCTTAACCGTTTCTATTCGCTGCACTACCTGCTGCCGTTCGTCATCGTTGGCCTGGTGTTCCTGCACCTTTGGGC
>JANRAT010000120.1:0-6220 GCA_030727885.1 Rhodospirillales bacterium
GTTCAGGGCATCGATGAATTTCGCCGATGTGCCGAAAAGCGTCATGTGCTCGGCGTCGGCAAACGAGAACAAGGTCTCGCCGCTTGGATAAAAAGGTGAGCCGTCATAGAGCAAAAGCGTGGCACCCCAGGCGATGTTGGTGACCAGCCAGTTCCACATCATCCAGCCGCAGGTGGTGAAAAAGAACACCCGGTCTCCCTTGTGGATATCGCAATGCAGGGGTTGTTCCGAAGCGTGCTTCAGCAGCGTGCCGCCCTGCGAATGAACAATGCACTTGGGCGCGCCGGTGGTGCCGCTGGAAAACATGATGTACAGCGGATGCTCGAACGGCAGCTGGCGGAAGGCGATCTTGTTCGGCCTCAAGCCCTTCGTCGCATCGGCCAGTGTCAGGGCATTCTGCAGCGGGCCGACGGCGGCGTCTTCGTCGCCATAGGGGATCAGAATGGTTTTGATCAGACTGGGCAGTTGCGCTGCAATGTTGGCCGTTTTCTGGCGTACATCGTGGCGTTTGCCGTTGTACCAGTACCCGTCGGTGCAGAACAAAATCTTGGGCTCGATCTGTCCGAAACGGTCCAGCACGCCCTGTTCCCCGAAATCGGGCGAGGTCGAAGACCACACCGCACCCAGCGCATTGGCCGCCAGCATGGCGATGATGGTTTCAGGCATGTTCGGCAGGTAGCCGCAGACCCGGTCGCCGACACCGACGCCCAGCCCCTCGAGCATCTGCACCATCAGCGAGACCTGATCATAGACCTGATCGAAGCTGAGCCGCCGCAATACCTTGTTCTCACCATTGAAGACCATCGCCTCGCCGTCGCCGCGGTTGCGCAACAGGTTTTCGGCGAAACTGAGACGGGCCTCAGGAAACCATTTCGCGCCCGGCATCTTGTAGGCGTCGTCAATGACCCGTTCGCCGCGCGTCTCGGCAATGATGCCGGCGTCGTCCCAGACCGAGGTCCAGAATTTTTCGATTTCCGTGACAGAGAACTGCCAAAGCGCCTTGCTGTCGGGCAGTGAAACGCCCCAGTCAGCCTCAACGCGTTTGCGAAAGGCGGTCATGTTTGTGGCGTCGATGTGCGCCTGGCTCGGTTGCCAAAGGGGTGTATTCAAGACGTCCTCCACATTCCGTACCGTCATTTATTGCGGCGCATTTGTATCCTGTTTGCCCAGAAACGACCGGGCGCGGCTACGATGGGCATCCGTAACGTGGTTTGATACCGCGCGCCATGCCGCCCAGAACACCGCTGCATCGTCGGTGTAACCCAGCATTGCGATGAAATCGGGTAGCATATCAAACGGCATGACGAAATAGGCAAGTGCAGCCATCAGCGTAACCCGGACCCGGGTCGGCGTTGCCGGATCGGTCGCGCAATAGTAGGACGCGACCGCTTCATCGGTGAAGGGTATCTTTCCCAAAGTCCGGCGTGCCTTGGGGATAAAGCCTTCTTCGACGATCTGTTCGTTATCTTCAGGGGTTCGGCTCACGTTGTCGCCCACCGTTTCTCTTGATAAACAGGTATCGGTTTCTTTTACGGAGGATAAGGTCATGGACGTCTCAGGTCACGCAGCGATCATCACCGGGGCGGCATCCGGCCTTGGTGCGGCAACGGCGCGGGCACTGGCGGCGGCGGGGGCCAAGGTTTCCCTGCTTGATCTCAATGCCGAGGATGCCGGTGCGCTGGCCGACGAAATCGGCGGTCTTGCCATCGGTTGCGACGTCACCAGCGAGGAAAGTGCCGAAGAAGCGATGCATGCGGCGCGGGATCGGCACGGCCCTGCGCGGATCCTGATCAGCTGCGCCGGTATCGCTCCACCCAAGAAAATCGTCGGACGAGATGGTCCGCAATCGCTTGAAACTTTTGCCAGGGTCATTCAGGTCAATCTGATCGGCACCTTCAATCTGATGCGCCTTGCCGTTGCCGATATGCTGAGCCAGGAGCCGCTTGAGACCGGCGAGCGCGGCGTCATCATCAATACATCTTCAATTGCCGCCTATGACGGTCAGATCGGTCAAACCGCTTACGCGGCATCGAAGGGCGGTGTTGCATCGATGACCCTGCCGGCGGCGCGTGAATTGGCGAAAAGCGGTATCCGGGTTTTGGCGATTGCGCCGGGCATTTTCGGCACCCCGATGCTGTATGGTCTGCCCGAAGAGGTGCAGGTGACACTTGGCGAAAGTGTGCCGTTTCCGTCGCGCCTCGGCGATCCGGCAGAATATGCCAAGCTGGCCATGCACATGATCGACAATGTCATGATGAACGGCGAAGTGGTGCGCCTAGACGGGGCTCTCAGAATGGCCCCGCAATGAGAATTGGGTTCTGCCTGGCCGGCCTGGGCATGGCGTTGATGCTGCTGGCATGGCCGCTGCGGGCGGAAGATACCGAGCATCTCTATGTCCCCAATAGCGTGTTCAAAAGCAGCGATGCGCGGGTCATTGCCGATTCCAAGGTTTATCCATGGACCGCCGTCGGGCGCTTCAACAGAGCCGGCCGTGGACATTGTACGGCGACCGTGGTGGCGCCCTGGATCATCGTCACGGCGGCGCACTGCCTGATCAATCGCGCGACCGGCGGCTATATGAAACCCGAGGATCTGCATTTTGTCGCCGGCTGGGAGCGGGGCGAGTATCTGTTCCATTCCGTGGCCAAGGAAATTCATCCGGCTCCCGGACACGATCCGAACCGTGCGGCGACCCTGCATGCGGTGGTCTACGACTGGGCGTTGATCGTTCTTGAGCAGGACCCAAGCCCGGTCACCGGTATCATTAGGCCGGCGCTTTATAACGAGGAAACCTTCTGGAAGCTGCATAAGGCCAAGACAGTGTACACACAGGCCGGATACAGCGGTGATCGCGGCCAAGTGCTGACGGCGCATCCCGACTGCAAGATGTGGGGCTTCACCAAAGGTCTGATGATTGCCGAACATGGGTGTCAGGCCGTGCCCGGCGACAGCGGCTCACCGATCATCTTTTCCGACGGCAAGGAATACCGGCTGGCAGCGGTGCATTCATCGCACACCAAGAACCGGCTGGGTGGCAAAGGGTTTGCCGTACCGGCGGCATCGTTCATGGGTGAACTGACAAGACTGTCAAAGCAGATTGCCCAGCAGAAATAAACCGGGCCAATCAGCCGATTTCGGCGGCCACTTTATTCATGAATTCGGCCAGTGCCACATCCAGCATGGTAACGCCGCCGGCGTCGTGCGTAGCCAGCGTGACCTCGACGGTGCTGTATACATTGAACCATTCCGGATGGTGGTCGATTTTCTCGGCCTTCAGGGCGACCCGGCTCATGAAGCCGAACGCCTGATTGAAGTTCTTGAATTTGAATGTCCTGGTGATGGCATCGCGCCCCTCAACGATGGCCCAGCCGTCAAGCGCGGCGAGGGCGGTCTGGCGTTCCTGTTCGGATAAAAGTTCGGCCATCATTCCTCCTTCAGTGCAGCACGTGCTGCCATGACAACATCAGACCGGTGCAACACGGCCGAGAAATTCGATCACGGCATCTGCAAAGATATCATTGCGGTCCCCGGCAACCATATGCGCGGCAGATTTGACGTTGATGTATTCGGCATGCGGACACTGTTTCAGGAAGTCCTGTGCGCCTTCTTCCGACAACACGTTTGAAAGTGCGCCGCGCACCAGCAACGTCGGCACATCAATATTGTAGGCATTCTTGTGCAGCCGCGCCCGGTAATCATTCATCGATGCCCGTCCGCGGCGCCATGCCGGATCCCAGTGCCAGCGGAAACGGCCGTCCTCACCAAGCCTTACATTCTTGGCCAGACCATCCAGATTGCGCTTGCGCGTGCGATGCGGCTGATAGTTGGAGATGGCCTCGGCGACCTGCTCCAGACTGTCGAAGCCATCCGGGCATTGATCCATGAATTCCTGAATCTGCTTGTGTCCATCTTCTTCGATTCGGGGCGCCATATCGACCAGCACCAGTGCCTTGGCCGTGATTTTCTTTTCACCGATGGCAACCAGACTTGTGCCGCCGCCCATCGAGGCGCCGACCAGCACCGGTGTTTTTCCGCCCAAGGCTTCGGTCACGGCGTGGAGATCATCGACCATGAAATCGACGCCGTAGTTGCCGGGCTCGGCCCAGCCTGAATCTCCATGCCCGCGGGCATCAAAGGCGACCGCGTGATAACCGGCACTGCCGAGTGTTTCCCCGGTGTTCTTCCAGGCATGTCGGGTCTGCCCGCCGCCGTGTTGCAGGAACACCAGCGGTCCTGACGGATCGCCCCAATGGTCGCCCGCAATCTGCACGCCATCCGACGCCGTCCAGTAGGTCATGGGTGTTGGTGTGCCCGGGAGTTTCTTGCCTGCATTTCTCAACACAACATATCCTTCGTAAATTTCATGCCATCATTAAAAACGGCCGCTCGGCGGCCGCTGGTATTTCTCTGATCATGCAGATAAAACGCACCGGTGCAACCGGCGCTCTCGTGTTAACATAATGGGATAATCCAGGACGACACTGTCCGGCGCAGGCAAAACGAGGAAGCATCAAGCCATGACCAATGAACCCGTTGTGCCGCGTCCGGCATCCACGCTCATTCTGCTCCGCGAGACGGCAGCCCAGCCTGTGCAGACACTGATGGTGGTCCGCCATCAGGATATCAAGTTTGCCGGTGGTGCCATCGTCTTTCCGGGTGGCCGGGTCGATGCAACGGATCAGGCGCTGGCAGAAACCGTTGACGATGATGCGTTCAAGATTGCGGCGATCCGCGAAACCTTCGAGGAAAGCGGCATTCTGCTGGCCTATCATGCGGCGTCAGGCGCTGCCGTCTCGCAGGCGATTGCCGTTCGCGCTCTGGCCGAGCATCGCGCAGCCGTGTGTCGCGGCGAATTGTCGTTCGCAGACATGCTGCGTGAAAAGGGCCTCGTTGCGGCCACGGACAGGCTGGTGCCGTTTGCCCACTGGATCACGCCGCCCAATCGGGTGAAACGGTTTGATACGCACTTCTTTGTTGCGCGGTACGGGGAAGACCAGCTTGTCGATCACGATGGCGGCGAGATCACCGAGGCGATCTGGATATCACCCGCCGATCTGATCCGGGCGGCATTGGATGGCCAATACAAACTGGTGTTTGCAACCCGCATGAATGTCGAACGGCTGGCCGCGTACACAACGGTCGAACAAGCCTTGCAGAAAATTCGTGCGACCCCGGTCGTCACGGTGCGACCGGAAACCATCGATACACCGGATGGTAAAAGGGTGCGCATTCCCGCGGCAGCGGGCTACGGTGGAGAGCTGTTCGTTTCCAACGATCCGTTGGCGATCTAGGCGCGCCGCTCGAACCGTTCACCGCGGTCGGCACCCGCTTCAAAGCGCAGCAAATGGGTCAGATCGCGAATGCTGGGTAGATCATCCAGACCCTGAATGGCACGGCTGAGGGCGGTGATATCAGCGTCAGCAAGAAAACCCTGACAGCAATCCATGAACTTGGCATCGCGTTCACGGTCGTTGAGCGGGTTGCCGGCATCGCCTTTCGGCAGTTCCTGACGAGCATTTAGGATACGGTCATCATTCAGTGTGATGGTGACGATGCTTGGGATCAGGCCATCCTCGCCGGTGCCGTCATCAATATCGTGCTTGCGCATGACGATGCGCTCGAACATTGACCGGATATCGGCGCGGCCGACAGCGCTTGGGGTAAAGTCGAACAGCCGCACCGTGCCGTGCCGGAGTGCCACGGCGACACAGTACTGCATCGAAAACCGTGCCTCGAACTCGTTGGTCGGATTGGTATAGCGCAAATTCTGCATGTGCCCGGCGCGCACCTGGACATCGACATGGGCGACATCATCGGCCGCAAAATTGTGCGCTTCCATCAGGGACAATACGCAATCGAGCGCCCGGTGCGTGGCGGCGCAGCAGGGGAAGCGTTTGACGGTCAGGCCCTGCCGCTCGATCGCCAGCGGTCCGCCCAAAACGTCGAAGGCGGCGTCCCAGCCGGGGGCATCCGCGCCGCCATACAGCTGCATCATGCCCATCGGCCCTTCGAGCGCATTGACGCGGCCTTCAACCCCGGCAGCGGCAAGCTTTGCCGCTTCGATGGCGTTCTTGGCAGCAAGGCCTGCGTGCAGCGGCTTGGCCATGGAGCCGAACTGCACCTTGGTGCCGGCGCATGACGAGAACGCCAGGTTCATGGCATGCGCAAACCGGGTCTGGTCCAGTTTCATAAGCCGCGCACAGGCGCCGGCAGTGCCGAT
>JANRAT010000120.1:6242-6700 GCA_030727885.1 Rhodospirillales bacterium
CTGTTCATAGTGCGCACGGTTGAGCGCCTTGCCGAGTGCGCCGTGCAGTTCCAACCCGACGATGTAGGCATCGACGATCTCGGCGCCGCTGGCCCCCAGCTCATCACCGAGCGCAAACAGGGCCGGCACCAGTACGGCACTGGCATGGGTGATGGCTTCAAGAAACGTGTCGTCAAAATCCAGCGCATGTGCCGCCATGCCGTTGGCCAAGGCGGCATAGGGTGACGAGGTCTGTGCCAGTCTGCCGGTGATCACGGAGCGCCCGTCGCCGAGACCATGGATCGCATCGCGGACCCGCGCGGCACCTTCATCACCGGCACCGGCGATCATGCAGCCGACAACGTCCTGGATTGCATGCTTTGCGGCACGGCGTGCGGCAGGCGTGTGCGCAGGTGCTGCTGTGGTTGCCCAATGGGCAAGGCGTTCGGTGACGTACATGTCGTGTTCTCCCGTTATAC
>JANRAT010000121.1 GCA_030727885.1 Rhodospirillales bacterium
CGACAGACGGGTGCGCGCGGCACTTGGATCAAGCTTGGCGCGTGCGTTGGCATTGGCGATCTTGAAGGCTTTAGGATTGGCAACCGTTGTGCCGACGCTGCCATATGCAGCAATCGCCTTGAGGTTCTTTGAGCCCATAACGGCGCCGACGCCAGAGCGACCTGCAGCCCGGTCGCGATCATTCATGACACAGGCAAAGCGGCATAAATTCTCACCAGCGATACCGATCGAAGCGATTTTGAGGTTTGGATTCTGGTGCTTGGCGATGATTTTGTCTTCGGTATCCCATACGGTTTCACCCCAGATGAAATCGTCAGCCGGCAGGATGCGGACATCATCATTTTCGATGACCATATACACCGGTTTCGGAGATCGGCCTTCAAGGATGATCATGTCCCAGCCGGCAAGCTTCAGATAGGCGCCGAACTGTCCGCCGGAATTTGAGCACGCAATGGCACCGGTCAGCGCACCCTTGGTGATGACCGAGAAGCGCCCGCCCGTAGAGACAACGGTTGCCGTCAATGGACCGGTTGCGAATATCAGCTTGTTTTCAGGTGAAAGGGCATCGACCGATGGATCGATTTCCTCAAACAGGTATTTGGTGCCAAGGCCCCGTTGACCAATATAGGTTTCAGCCCATTCCATAGTCAGGGGCTCCGGCGTGGCTGTCCCGGCGGTGAGATTGACCCTCAGTATTTTTCCCTGCCAACCCATAAGACAAACTCCTGAAAATTATCGGTATGAACGTTGTCGATGGCCTACAGCCGCCGTTGCTGCAAAGCTACGATATCTGCCCCTTGAAGAAAAGACGGTGCTGGTCTGGACCGTCAGATTACTGTTGTTTGGGGGGCTGGTTTGCTTCAACCGTGGTGCTGGCGAGGCGGCGACGCTGCATCAGCATCAGATCCATTGTCGAGATGTGTTTGAAGATCGGGCGTGATCCGCTGCGGTACAAACGCACCATGCCATGGTCCAGGTCGGCAAATGAGCGTCTGAGATCGTCGTAATTTCTGACTTCAAGATTGATGATTTCACGACGGTCGGGGCTGAAAGCCTGCCAGCGGAAGGTGGTGTTGGGCATACGCGGCGCTTCGAGCATATGCATCCAGCCGATTTCGCGTTCCTGGGGCGGGCCAAAGCGATGCTGCATGTATTTTACGATCTGCGCAAAGTCGGCGGCATTGAAAACGGCATATATCCGGCTTGAGGTGCCATTTTCATACCGTACGACTCCTTCGCCCGGCATCACATAAGCGGTATCGGTCGAAAAGCTTTTGCTGATTTCAGCAGGCCATTCGAGGCTTTTCAGACAAAAAATGCTGCCATGCAGAGATCGCTCAATGCAGGAATCGTGTTTAAATTCTGCGGCGTTATAGGCGGTGCCGATAGTGATCTTGTTGCCAAGATAAAGATCGATATCCGTCAAAGGCCCTTCGCCGATGCGCGTCAGTTCAAGCCCCTGGGGCTTGGCATCAGGAGAGATATAGCCAAGGTCCAGTTTCTCTTCGGGGACGATGGTGTCGGCGATTTTGTTTGCGAGGGGCTCACCGCCATCAGATGTCGCAACGTCCTGGGGGTCGGTTCCCAATATCTGCTCAAGCACATTGCCAATAAAGCCCTGGTCGTCATCGGTTTTTTTGTTGATCGACCTTGGATCGTAACCAAGGGAGCCATAATTGCGAATTTCCGGATGATCTGTCAGACGCTCACGAATGACGGGCTGTTTTCGGACAGCGGCAATTTCAGTTGGTGGGCTTGGTGTCGCAACGACGGTATGCGCCATCAGTGGTGTTCCTGTTGAACCGAAAAGGCTGTCGTTCGGATCAAAAAGATTGCCCTTTGGTCGTGGCACCCAGGGGCCAACTTCGGCAACAGGGGCATTAGCGGCAAGTTCAGCCGTTGCCATTGTTGAGGTGCCGGACAGGTCGATATCGTCGGGACTGATGTGCGGGACATCTGCGGCACTGGCGACGACAGCAGTCTCAGGGGTTTCTGAATTCACAGTCTTTTCAGCAGAGGCAAGCGGCTGAGCAGGCGTAATCAGTGATGCCAGATCGCGGATCAGCCATTCTAGAGGATTGAGCAGCTTTGCACTTGGCTTTACGGCAGATGGAAGTAATGGGGCTTCTGCGGGTACGGCAGTTGTTACCGGCTCCGCGTTTACGGCTTCAGGGGGCTGCACAGAGGCTGTAATGGGAAGCACTTCAGCCTGTATCGGCTCGGGCTTTTCTTCAACCGCGGCGACGGTCACCGGCTGGTTATCAATTTCAAGAGTCGGCTGTAAAAGCCGTGACAGGTCGCTTAGCAGCCAGGTAATCGGGTTGCGAAACTTTTTCGGGGCTTCGGCGATGGCTGGATCTGTGGCGGCCATGGCAGGTTTGGTCTTGTTATCGGAAACCGGAGCCGTCGGCGTAATTTCAGGTGAGGCAGGGGACTGATCAGCAACGACGTCGACTTTTTTCAAAGCGGCGGCATTCGATTTTGCCTGCGTAAAGAGATTGGCCAGATCATCGAAAATGCTCAGTATTGAAGTCTTTTCGGGTTGGGCATCGGCAGACTTTACTGATTCCGCAGCGGAGGCTGCAACAATCGGCTTTTTGGGGGCATCTTCGGGCTTTGCAGCTGCCGGATGTTGCGTATTCTCTACGACCGGTTTCTGGATAACTGCGGAGACTGATGATTCCAGCAGTTTACCGATATCGCTGAGCAACCAGACGATCGGATTGCGGTCATGCTGTTGCGGTTCTTGAGCATCGGCCAAGCTTGTCCGCACGTCTGACAGGACGAGCATCAAGGCCAGAATCAAAGCGGCATTTATCCGCATATAGTAGGTATTCCCCGAACCCCGTTAACACAGGCTATTTGGCCGATATGGTGGCCTTTGCCTTTGCCGTCTGCTTGCCGAAAATACTTTTCGCATGCTGTGGACAAGCCGACAACAAACAAGTAGGGCACAATCTGATATTGCTGCTTCATTGCCCAGCCATGCCCAGTCGCTGTTTGACCCCGAAATCTACGAATCGGCTCTATAGTACTATATTTTGGCTAGTGTACGATAAATAAACACATTTTATTGTCAGTAGCGGCTGGGACCCTTGGTTTGTGAATCAAGCACGGCAACGGCACTCATATTGTAAATACCGCGCGATGTTACGGCGGGGGTCAGGATATGCGCCGGTTGGGCGATGCCAACCAGAACCGGCCCGACAGACAGACCATCGCCAAGTACTTTCAACAGGTTAAAGGAAGTGTTGGCAGCGTCGATGCTGGGAAATACCAGCATGTTGGCAGATCCGCTCAGGCGCGCATGCGGGAAAATACGCTCTCTCAGCTGCTCATCAAGCGCAGTATCAGCCTTCATTTCACCTTCAACCTCGAAATCGAGGTCTTTGGCCAACAGCATGGCCATGGCTTTGCGCATTTTAACTGCCGAAGCGCAGGGCGAACTTCCGAAATTTGAATGTGACAGCAAAGCGACCTTCGGGGTTACGCCAAAACGTTTTACGGTTTCGGCGCACAATTCGGTCATTTCAACGATTTCTTCAGCCGTAGGATCGGGTGTTACGTGCGTGTCACACAGGAAGTAAGTGCCCTTGGTGAGGATCAGAGCGCTAAGTGCGCTGACGTCCTGCACGCCCTTTGCCTTGCCGATAATGTCGAGCACGTATTTCAGATGCCATTCGTATTGCCCATAAGTGCCGCATATCAGGGCGTCAGCTTCGCCGCGCTTCAGCGCCATAGCGGCAATCGCCGTGGTGTTGGTGCGGATGATGGTCTTGGCTTCGTCGATGGTCACGCCTTTGCGTTCAACTAATTCGTGATATTGGGTCCAGTATTCATCGTAGCGCGGATCATCGAGCGGATTGGTGATCTGGAAATGGATATCCGGTTGGATGCGCAGGCCCAGCCGCTCGATGCGTTTAACGATAACGTCAGGCCGACCGACAAGATGCGGTTTTGCCAGACGGTCATCGACCAATGCCTGTACGGCCCGCAGCACACGTTCGTCCTCTCCTTCGGCAAAAATAATCCGTTTCGGATCCTGCCGGGCACGATCAAGGATCGGTTTCATCAGAATGCCGGAGCGGAACACAAAGCCGGCAAGTTTTTCCTGATAAGCATCGAAATCCAGGATCGGACGGGTTGCGACACCTGTTTCCATGGCGGCACGGGCGACGGCCGGGGCAATTTCAGAAATCAGACGCGGATCGAACGGTTTCGGGATCAGATATTCCGGGCCGAACACCAGGCGCTCGCCGGCATATACATCGGCAACCCGTTCCGAGCTTTCGGCCATGGCCAGGTCGGCGATGGCCTTGACGGCAGCCTTTTTCATTTCCTCGTTGATATCTGTGGCGCCGCAATCAAGCGCACCTCTGAAAATGAACGGGAAACAAAGGACGTTGTTGACCTGGTTCGGATAATCCGAGCGACCGGTGGCCATGATGACGTCCGGGTTGGCGGCTTTGGCCAATTCCGGATCGATTTCCGGATTAGGATTGGCGAGGGCAAGGATGAATGGCTTGGCGTCCATTTTCTTGACCATATCCGGTTTCAGAATACCCGCCGCGGAAAGCCCCAAAAAGACATCGGCCCCCTGGATCGCTTCATCGAGGGTGCGCAGATTGGATTTCTGCGCATAACGGCCCTTGCGATCATTCATTTCCTCTTCACGGCCCTGATAGACAAGTCCGACATGATCGACCAGCCAGATGTTCTCGATCCTGACGCCCATCGTCACCAGTAAATCAAGACAGGCAATGCCGGCTGCGCCACCGCCGGTCGACACCAGTTTAACGTCTTCGAATTTTTTGTTTTGCAGTCTGAGGCCATTAAGAATGGCCGCAGCACAGACAATCGCCGTACCATGCTGATCATCGTGAAATACCGGGATGTTCATCCGTTTGCGAAGTTCTTCTTCGACGATGAAGCATTCGGGTGAGCGGATATCTTCAAGATTGATGGCGCCGAAGGTCGGCTCAAGCGGTGCGATGACTTCAATGAGTTTGTATGGATCGAGTTCGTTCACTTCGATATCAAAGCAATCGATGTTGGCGAACTTTTTGAACAGAACCGCCTTGCCCTCCATCACCGGTTTTGAGGCCGCTGCGCCGATCGGCCCAAGACCCAGCACGGCGGTACCGTTGGTGATTACGGCAACCAGATTGGCCCGATTGGTCAGGGCATAGGATTCCATCGGATCATCGACGATGGCATTGCATGCGGCCGCGACGCCGGGGGAATACGCCAGAGCCAGATCACGCTGTGTCGCCAGTGGCTTGGTCGGCTGGATTTGAAATTTTCCGGCCGGTGCCTGACGGTGATATTCCAAAGCGCGTTCGTCGAGCGACTTGTCAGTCATTAGAAAGACTCTCCCGATTGTTTAATTGCCCAGTTCAGCATACGTTGATCCCTCGCGCCGGTTGGGGCAACCTGATTTCGCTGATTTTCATCAAGTAACACCCGCAAAAACAACAGATGATGATTGAAAATTCTCATTTACCGTTCGTAATCGGACATCGTGGCGCTGCCGGTCTTGCGCCTGAGAACACCCTGGTCAGTCTGCGCCGCGCCAAGCTTGAAGGGGCTCAGTGGGTAGAGTTCGATGTGATGCTGAGTGCGGATGCTGTGCCCGTTCTATTTCATGACGACAAAGTTAATCGGACCACAAACGGCAAGGGTGCAGTCAACAAGCTCGACTATGCAACGCTCAGCCAGCTCGATGCCGGGTCTTGGTTCGATGCTACGTTCAAAGGCGCACGTATTCCCAGTTTTACAGAGGCTATTCAGACTTTGGCCGAGGAAGGCCTTGGGGCGAATGTAGAAATTAAACCATTCCCGGGGACGACACGAGAAACAGCAGAAGCCACTTGCCGGGCGATCCATGAAAATTGGCCTGATTCTGTGCCGGTGCCGGTGATTTCAAGTTTTGATGCCGATGCCATGGTGGTGGCACGCGACAGGCTCAAGCAATTGCCGCGCGCCATGCTGTTCGGCAGACTGCCCCGCAACTGGCAGAGCATTGTCACTGAACTGGATTGTTGTGCGGTTCATGCATCGAATCGCTTTGCCACGAAATCAATGGTAGAAGCCGTAACAGGTGCTGGATATCCATTGCGGATTTATACCGTGAACGACCCGAAACGGGCGCGGGCCCTCCGGGAGATGGGCGTTTCCTCGGTATTTACCGATCGACCCGACCTGATCAGGGATTAACGAGTTTCTTCCATTGCCTAGCCCCCGACTTTACGCAACCATCTTGCGGGGAGCGATATTAAGCATCTGGGGTCGGAAAACGGAATAAACTTTTGAACGGCATATTTTTTGCCATAGTCGCCATTGCTTTCGCCGTGGCGTCCTATCGGCAGATTACTTTTATACCGCCTGCAACAGGGAGCGTTGATGCGCCTATGGCGGCGCTCGGCAATGCCATGATTGGTACTGCCGGCGATGCGGTTACGCTTGCGCTCGGTCTGGTCGGCGTGATGGCCCTTTTTCTTGGACTGATGAAAATTGCCGAGCGGGCCGGACTGTTGCTGGTTGTGGCAAAAACCCTGCAGCCGCTGATGACGCGACTATTCCCGAGCGTGCCTGCCGATCATCCGGCAATGGGCGCGATGATCATGAACTTGTCGGCAAATGTCCTGGGCCTTGGCAATGCGGCGACACCGTTCGGCATTCGGGCGATGGAGCAC
>JANRAT010000122.1 GCA_030727885.1 Rhodospirillales bacterium
CCTGCATCCTTGCACCTGGCATCAATGTCCGAGAGTGCTTGAATGGAAAAGATTTCAACGTCCTGACCATCGGGATAGGCGCGATTGCGGGCCGTCGTCACCAGATCGACGTCATGGCTGTTCCAGGCCTCGATGGCGGTATCGACGACGGCAGGGTCGAGAAACGGCGTGTCGCCACAGAGCTCGACCACCACGTCTGAATGCATGCTCACCTGTGCCGCCAGGACCCGGGCCAGCACATCGTCTTCGTTGCCCCTGAAACACGCGATGCCGTTGGCAGCCGCCCAATCGGCAATGGCGTCATCGGCGGGATTGTCCGTTGTCGCAATGATCAGGCCGTCAAGATTGTTACACATCATCATGCGGCTTGTCAGATGCGCCAGCACCGGCTGGCCGGCCAGCAGCATCAGCATCTTGCCGGGCAGGCGGCTTGAGCCCATGCGCGCTTCGATGCTGGCGACGATGCGTGTCATGTATCATCATCCGAAGCGGCTGATCCGGACTGCGCATTCAATTGCCCGCGTCCGGCGTGGACCTTGCGGACAGCGGCAATCAGACGATCAACGTCGGCGTCGTCAAGATCATAGGCGCAGGGCTCGAACAGCAAGGCGCGGCGATTGTGCATGTCTTCGGTAACGGGGCAGTGCAGGTCGTCATAGCGCCGTTCGCTGAGGGTGAACGGCCAGCCGTCACGGCCAAGCGCGATGCGTTTCCTGAACATCGGCAAGCGGTACAGCGGTGCGACATAGCCGGTCGCGTGCGGAAAACCTTCGGCACTCAGCGCTTCACTGAACAGTGCCCGGCTCAAGCCCAGTTTCGCCTCGTCGATCTTCATCATCCAGACATAGAAATTATGCCGGCAGCCGTCGCGGGTGACGGGCGGGCTCAACCCTTCCAGACCCTGCAATCCCTCTGTCAGGCGGTTGGCGATGCTTTCGCGGGCTTCGACATGGGCATCGGCGGCTGCAAGCTGCACACGGCCGACCGCGGCGCTCATCTCCGTCATCCGTAAATTCATGCCGACCATGTTGGTGATCGCCCCGCCATCCAGCATGTCGGTGCAGTTCTCACCATGGTTGCGGATCAGCCTGAGCCGTGTCGCCAGATCGTCGTCATTGGTCACGCACATGCCGCCCTCGCCGGTGTGGATGTGCTTGTGAAAGTTGAGGCTGTAAATGCCGATATGACCGATGGTGCCGGTATAGCGACCCTGCTCACTTCCCAGCGGCGCCTGCGCGTTGTCTTCGATCAGATAGATATCATT
>JANRAT010000123.1 GCA_030727885.1 Rhodospirillales bacterium
CCGTGTCGGCATAGGCCGGTGCCGCGTTGTCTACTCGAGCCATGCCAGTGCCCTCCGGCTGATGTAGAGGTAAATCCGGTCTGCGGTAAAACCGATGGCAATCACGATGAAGATGACGGCAAACATGGTAGGGTAGACGCCGTTTTCACCCAGCAGACCAATCAGGAAGCCAAGCCCTTCGGTGGAAATCAGGAGTTCTGAGGAAACCAGCAGCACAAAGCAGATCGCCAGCGCAGTCCGGATGCCGTTCAGGATCGTCGGCATGGCTGCAGGCAAGACGATCTCCCGCAACACTTCCCGTTCGGAGGCCCCCAGCGACCGGGCGGACCACAGATAGACCTGGTCAACGCCCCGTGCGCCGTTATAGGCACTGATCACGACCGGGAGCATGCAGCCAATGAAGATCAGCACGATCTTTGAGGCCGAGCCGATGCCAAGCCAGATAATCATCACCGGAATGAGCGCCGATTTCGGCATCGGATAGAACATCTGCACGATGGGATTCAGCACGATGCGCACAGGCGTATAGAACGCCATCGTCAGCCCCGCGG
This sequence comes from Rhodospirillales bacterium, assembly GCA_030727885.1. Lineage (GTDB taxonomy): Bacteria > Pseudomonadota > Alphaproteobacteria > Rhodospirillales > Casp-alpha2 > UBA4479. The sequence continues at coordinate 552 of JANRAT010000123.1, forward strand.
TCACGCCGAAGGCGATGGCGATGGCAAGACCCGAGAAGGCCCGGAAGAGCGAAGCACCGGCGTGATAGTAGATATCATTGTCGGCGAACAGGCTTGCACCGTCCCGCAGAATGATCGTGAAGGGCGGCAGCAATGTGTCCGACACCAGACCCGTGCGAGGGGCTATTTCCCAGACAATCGCGATGATGAGCAGGGGAAGATACCGGATGAGTGCCTGCATCACTCAGTGCTCCGTCTGGGCGTCTGCCGCTTCGTCGCGGATCAGTCCCCAGAGATAGTCGACCATCTTGAGGTATTCTGCCGAGCGCACGAATTCGGGATCGGTGCGACCCGGCAGTTCCACAATCTCCTTGATGCGGCCCGGGCGGCGGGACATCACTGCAACCCGGTCCGCAAGCCGCACGGCTTCCTGAACGTCGTGGGTCACGAAAATCACCGTCTTGGGTGTGTTCTGAATGATGGCGCTCAATTCATCCTGCATCAGCGTGCGGGTCTGTGCGTCGAGCGCACCGAAGGGCTCATCCATCAGCAGAATGCCCGGGTCCACGGCTAGCGTTCGTGCAATGGCAGCGCGTTGCTTCATGCCGCCGGACAGCTGGGAAGGGAAATTGTCCTCGAAACCGGTCAATTGCACCATGTCGATATAATGTTGCGCGCGGGCCCGGCGTTCGCTCTTCGCCACGCCGGTTTTTTCCAGTCCGTACAGCAC
>JANRAT010000124.1 GCA_030727885.1 Rhodospirillales bacterium
CCAGATTTAGGCAAGGCCGGGCAAAAGAAAAAACCTTCATACGAGGAATCCAAGCGTGTCGCAGCAAAGGGCGATGCCAAGGCGCGCGCCGAACTGGCTGCGCATGAAGATCTTGAACCAGAATTTCTTTACTTTTTTGCCACCGATGAAGATGCCAATGTGCGCCGCGCCGTCGCCAAGAACGAAGGCACGCCGCTGCAGGCCGATATCATTCTGGCCAAGGACGTTGACGAGCGTGTGCGCGAGGAACTGGCCTTCAAGATCGGACGCCTTGTCCCGACTCTGACTGAGCACGAAAGCGACCAGCTTGTCGAAATGACATTCCAGGTGTTGGAGATTCTGGCCCAGGATCAGGTGCCGAAAATCCGCTCCATTATCGCCGATGAGATCAAGCATCTGAGCAATGTGCCGAAAAGACTGATCGCCAGACTTGCCGAAGACGCCGAAGCCGCCGTCGCCGGACCCATTCTTGAATACTCCCCCCTGCTGACCGATGAGCAAATCCTGCAAATCATCTCAGGCGGTTTGCGTGGTGGCGCACTGGAAGCGCTGGCGAGACGCAAAAATATCTCCGAGAAAATTTCCAAAGCCGTATTTGATAAAGATGAAGACCCGGCCATCGCGGAACTATTGCGAAACCAGACAGCGGAAATCAGTGAAAAGCTGATGGATGAAATTGCACTCCATGCCGAAACCAGACCCGATCTGCATCTGCCATTGGTTGACCGGGGAAGCTTGTCGCGCTCGACATTGAGACGGATTGCGACCTTCGTCAGTGCCGCACTGGTCGAACGGCTGATTACCCGAAACAATCTAAAAGAAGATCTGGCGCATGAGATCCAGCTTGCCGTCAGAGAGCGGATTGACGCAGGTGAGAGTGAGACAGCCCCACCCAAGAAGTCGCTTGATGCCAGGGAAGCCGACAACTTGTTCAAAGCCGGAAAACTGGACGAATATGCGGTTCTCGATGGCATCGACGAAGTAAACATCGAGTTTCTTCAACGCAGTTTCGAACTGTTGAGTAAATTGCCGGCCGATCACGTCAAACGCATGATGGATAGTGGTAGTGCCAAGGGCCTGTGTGCGTTGGCCTGGAAATCCGGCCAAAGCGCAGATATCGCCGTGTCGCTGCAAAGGCGGGTCGGTAAAATACCTGCCAAATCGATGATTCATTCGGCTTCCAATGGCACCTATCAAATGACGGAAGAAGAACTTGCCTGGTATGTCGACTACTTCAAGGAACAATAAAATGACTATTTCACGTCTAAGAATTTGTTTTACCGCCATACTGGTAACTCTTTGTCTGACAAATACACCTGTCAAAGCAGACGACGAGAATACCTATACAATTCAGGAAATCTCAGATGCTGCACAGGGGTTTTTCGGCAGCACGACAAAGGGTCTTGCAGAAATTATCGAAAAGGTTTTTTCCGACCTTGGTCGCCCAACCGCCTACATCACCGGCGAAGAAGTGAGTGGTGCTTTCGTTGTCGGCCTGCGTTATGGCAAAGGCGATCTGAACATCAAAAAAGGCGGCACTTCGAAAGTGTTCTGGCAAGGCCCGAGCATCGGTTTTGATATCGGTGGCAATGCTTCAAAAAGTTTCGTTTTGATTTACGGCCTCAAGGATCGAGAAGAAATCTTCAAGCGTTTCCCTGGTGTCGAGGGCACGTTCTATTTCGTCGCAGGTCTTGGGGTGAACTATCAAGGTGATGGCGACATCACACTGGCACCCATCCGCACCGGTGTCGGACTAAGACAAGGGGCCAATATCGGTTATCTGCATTACAATCGTGAACATTCCTGGCTGCCATTCTAGGATTCAGAAGGTTTGTTATCGTCAATCGAATTCGTAACAACAAAGGATCGGGTATAACGTGACCAATGAGGACGTTGAATACACCATTCTCAACGTAGAAGAGATCCCTAGCACTTTTCCGACCGGCAACCCGCTGGCCGATACACTTGAGTTATGGCGCTCATGGGCCGGTGACCGGAAAGCGCCGACATGGCGTGATGTCGAGATGTATAACATCCCGCCAATCGTTCTGCCGCAGACCCTTGTCGTCGATGTCATCAACGGCGGCCAGGATTACAAATACAGATTTTGGGGCTCAGACTATACCGCGCATTACGGTATGGACGAGACAGGCATGTTATTGTCGAAAAGCATTGGCCCCGGTTTCATCGAAGCCACGCGAACCCAGTTGCAGGCCGTACTGGACCGTCAGGCGCCGTGTACATTCGACGTTGCCATTCGTGCACCGCGCTCCGGTATCGTTCAGACAAAAATAAACCTGCGCCTGCCGATCATGGATACGCCAACCGAAGTCACCAAGGTCCTGACTGCGACCTTATTCAATGAAACCACACTCAGCCACAGGACCAGACTTCTTGAAGCCTTCTGCGATGATGCAAAACTCACCCGGTCGACTTCAGAGGATTAGGGGCTTCCTGACTAGTGGCGCTCCGATGGTGCGACACACTCGCCGACAAAGATGACTTTGCCGTCACCCTTTTTATAAAAGTCATCCAGTCGGGCTTTTTCAAAATAACCCATGGATTCATAAAATGCCCGGGTCACGCGGTATTTATCCGACGATGACGTCTCGACATATATCAGGCCGGCCCCTGTGCCATACATGATCTCTTCTGCCTTGCGCATTACTTTTCGACCAAGACCCTGACGCTGGCAATCGGGACTGACGGCAATCCAGTAAAGATCGAATGATGCCTCAGTCCCATCAATTTTACCGAAACACGCATAGCCGACAACTTTGCCGTTCTGCTCGGCTATGATGAATTCATACCCGGAGGCCGGGCCTTTAGACAAGCGCTCCTCGACGAGTTCTCCGGCGATCGCGACTTCGGCTTCATTGAAAAATCCAGTCGCCCGAACCAGCGTGCAAATATCATCGATATCGCTGTTCTTTACCGCATCTCGCCAGGTGATGGCGGAGACTTCTGCAGTCGTATCCGACTTTTTAACAATCGCCGTTGTTTCATTTTTCAAATTGGTCAAATTCTCGGATGTCCCGACAACACCCTTTTGTTTATTGATGGCGGTCATGAGAATTTTCTGAGTCATTTGTGTATAGTCCATACCCGCTTCACGGGCGGCGGCCGGAAAACCGGCATCCGGGGCAATCGCCGGGTTCACGTTGACTTCCAGGACGAATGGATTGCCGGCGCCATCGACGCGAAAGTCGACGCGGGCATAACCGTTCAGCGCCAATGTACGCCAGGCCAGCAACGAGAGGTGTTGAAGTTTTTCCGCCAATGCAGGCTCGGTTTTCTCCAACCCGAAACGCCTGTTCGTGGTGTGGTAGGCGGTATCGTTACCGTCCCATTTCGCTGCATAATCGACGATCTTGGGCCGGCCTTCGGGAAAGCCGGTGAAATCTATTTCCTGAATAGGCAGGCACTGCACGTCTTCGCCCTCGCCCATCACGGCAACGTTGAATTCACGGCCCTCGATATATTGCTCGCAGAAAAACCGACCACCGAAACGCTGTGATCGACTGGCGATCTCTTGCGCAGCATCGGCACCTTTGACCACAGACTTATCATCCATACCCTGCGATCCATGCAGGGCATCGGACTTGACGATGAATTGCAACGCCGGCGGGCAGTCCGTCCCGTCATCAGAGCCGACCGGGCACGGCACACCGGCCGCTTGCAGGATCTTCTTGCTCAGACATTTTGACAGCGTACTGGCAAATGCTTCCGCACCGCCACCGGTAAACGGCATACCCAGATGCTCGAGCACCGAAACGGCAACGCCTGCCAGCCTGTCATCGCCCCTGATAGCCTCAACCAGATTGAAGACGCAGAGCGGTTTTCTGGACGCGAGCGTTTCCAGTGCACCAAGATCAAGTCCGATCTGTATGATCTCGCTCTGATAGCCGAGTTTGTTGAGCGCCGACGCGACCGACCATGCTGCAAACACGGTGTCTGCTTCATCCGGTCGGTCGTCGCTGCCGGCATGAATCACCGGCACGAAGCCCTGGACCATCAAGCGCTCGCTTTTAGGCGCTCGGATGCGTCAGGATCGAGTCCCAGTCTCAACTTTGCAGCATCGAGTATCATTGAAAGCAATTCTTCAAATTCGATGCCGTTTTGTCTGGCCAGCATCGGCAGATCGGAATGGGTCGGGTGCAAACCGGCCAGCGGATTCACTTCAAGAAATACAGGCTGATGATTGCCGTCGGACTTTATATCGACGCGTGAAGCGTCACGGCACCCGAGTGCCCGGTACGCAGCCAGCGCCGTATCGCCCGCGGCCAATGCCTCAGGATCTTCCGGACGGCGATAGCTCACCCGGCGTTCCCAGTGTTCCTTGTTGTTGAAGGAATAAACACCGGATTCAAAATCCTTGTTCACAAGGACTTCCATGATGCCAATGCATTTCGCGTCGGCGCCATTACCGATGATCCCGACAGTAAACTCACGGCCCGGCAGATAGGCTTCGATCAGTGCCGGTTGATTGAACCGCTGGATCAGACTTGAGGCTGCGGCGCTGAGAGCGGCTTCGTTTTCAACCAGCGAAGCATGCTCACAGCCTTTACCGGTACCTTCGGCAAGAGGCTTCACGAAAGCAGGATAATGCGTCCAGTTCCTGAGCGTGTCGGTATTGCTTTCCATCACCATGAACGGCGCTGTCGCAATGCCGGCATCGCGGACCAGCCGTTTGGCCACCGCCTTGTCGAGGGTTGCCGCCATCGTCAACGGATCGGAAAAGGCATAGGGCTGGTCAAACAGTTCGCAGAGTGCTGGAACCTGTGCTTCACGGGAACGGCCCTTGAGCCCTTCCGCTAACGAGAAGACCATATCCCAGCGTGCCCCCGCCGCCAGTCTCGCCGCAAGCTTGCGACCATTGCCGATCCGCTCCACCTGATTGCCCAGACTTTGCAGGACGCTTTCAATCGACGCCATGGTTTGTTCGGAGTCGAATTCAGCGACCTGCAATTCCGTGTATCCTTCAGCCAGATATTCATCCCGGCTGTCGTAGACAAATCCAATACTGATCATAACGAATGACCAACCTTGGCAGCGGCCCGATGCGCATCGCTGACCGTACGATCAGCACCGGTTGTCCCTTGCGGGTCAGGATAGCGATAGATGCCGCCTTCAAAGTTACGCAGCAGGATATCATCCCCGTCACGGCCGACCAGATATTCAGGCAGCAACGGAATCTTGCCGCCACCACCCGGTGCATCGATCACATATTGCGGCACGGCGTAACCGGTCGTGTGACCACGCAGGCCCTCAATGATTTCGATACCCTTCGAGATCGGAGTGCGGAAGTGTGACGAACCGGTAATCGGATCGCATTGATAGAGGTAATACGGCCGGACCCGACGCATCAGCAATCCATGGAAAAGACGACGCATGATGTCGACTTCGTCATTGACGCCTTGCAGCAGGACCGTCTGTGAACCCAGCGGGATACCGGCGTCGGCAAGTCTGGCGGTTGATTCCGAGACTTCCCTGGTCAGTTCGCTGGGGTGCGTGAAGTGAAGGCTCATCCACAGGGGATGATGCTTCTTGAGGATCGCCGTCAACGATTTGGTCACGCGCATCGGCAGTACAACCGGTACTTTTGTGCCCAAACGAATGAACTCGACGTGTTTGATCGCCCGAAGCCGGCCAAGCAGATAATCCAGCCGGTCATCGGATAGCGTCAGCGGGTCACCACCGGAAATCAGCACGTCGCGGATTTCGGTATGTGCTTCGATGTATTCGAGCGCCTTGTCCCATTGCGATTTGGAGAAATTGTAATCACCGCCGGCTTCGCCAACCATGCGAGAACGGGTGCAATAACGGCAATAGGTCGAGCAGAATGCCGTTGATAAGAACAGCACTCGATCAGGATAACGATGCACAAGGCCCGGCACGGCAGAGTCATGATCTTCACCCAGCGGGTCATCGGCTTCGCCCGGTGTTTTCAGATATTCGGTGCCGACGGGAATGTGCGTGCGACGCAGCGGCTCATTGGCATCGGTGCGCGACATCAGGCTCGCATAATAGGGCGTGATGCCAACCGGCAAGGAGCCTTCGTGTTGATTAACGGCATCCCGTTCCCCATCGGAAAGCACGAAAATGCGTTCCAACTCGGCTAGGGATTTGATCCGACTGCGCAATTGCCAGCGCCAGTCGTTCCACTCACTCAGACTTGCATTGGGGTAAAAACGTCGTCGAAACGCTGTAGCTTCGTCACCGACTGGGAAAAAAGGACCGCGCGCTGCGGGTTTTTTCGGCTTGATGAAAGAGATGTCCACCCGTCTTTTCTGGGTGTCAGCATCTTTATTATTATCATTAACAATCTGGGATTCGGATACACGTATACTCGGAGGCTCTTCAGCCGCCTGTAAGGGAAGTTCCATTATTTTCAGATGTCTCCAGAACCGGATTGCCGTCGCGCGATTATCGTCGTTGCTGTCGCATATCCGGAACTTGCGCGTATTTTAATCAACTGGGAAATAAGTCAAGGGGTTTTTAAAAAGCGGCCAAATGCAAGGCCTTCGGGCTACCAAAACTTGCCTGACTCAGTAATCTTTGAAAAATTTTGAGGGATGGGGTGGCTGATGGGATTCGAACCCACGACCCTCGGCACCACAAGCCGATGCT
>JANRAT010000125.1 GCA_030727885.1 Rhodospirillales bacterium
CATGAAAACCGGTCACACATTCAAGGGCTATCTGCCGGGTGGGCCGTCCGGCGGTATCCTGCCGGCGTCGATGGGCAATCTGCCGCTCGACTTCGGGCAGCTCGAAAAGCATGGCTCGTTCGTCGGCTCGCACGCCGTGGTGATTCTGTCCGACAAGGATCATATGCGCGATGTCTCGGTCAACCTGCTGAAGTTCTTCGAAGACGAAAGCTGCGGCCAGTGTACGCCATGCCGTGTCGGCTGCGAGAAGGCCGTCAAACTGATGAACGCGAAAAAGTGGGATACCAAACTTTTGGGTGAACTGTCTTCAGCCATGACGGACGCGTCGATCTGCGGTCTCGGGCAGGCTGCGCCCAATCCCATCCGCTCTGTGATCAAATACTTCAAGAAGGACATTTCGTAATGTCAGATAAAATCACCTTCACCCTCGACGGCCAGCAAGTAACGGCCGAGCCCGGCGAAACCATCTGGCAGGTCGCCAAGCGTCAGGGCACGACCATCCCGCATCTCTGCTGGAAGGATGCGCCCGGCTATCGGGCTGACGGCAACTGCCGCGCCTGCATGGTCGAGATCGAAGGCGAGCGGGTGCTGGCGGCGTCGTGTGTGCGCAAACCGGGCGAGGGGATGAAAGTCATCACCCAGTCCGAGCGCGCCGTGAAGTCCCGGAAAATGGTGATCGAACTGCTGCTCGCCGATCAGCCGAAAACCAAGGATGCGCACGACAGCGAATCCGCGTTTATCAGCTGGACCAAGGCCATGAACGTCAAGACGTCACGGTTCCCGAAAGGCAACCGCCCGAAGGCGGATATTTCGCATTCGGCGATGGCGGTCAATCTGGATGCCTGCATCCACTGTAATCTGTGCGTGCGGGCGTGCCGCGAAGTGCAGGTCAATGACGTCATCGGCATGGCCTCGCGGGGTCATAATGCCAAGATCGTCTTCGACTTCGATGATCCGATGGGACAATCCACCTGCGTTGCTTGCGGTGAATGCGTGCAGGCGTGCCCGACCGGCGCGCTGATGCCGAAAACCATTATCGACGACAAGGGACGGGGTGGCCGGGTTGCTGATCGTGAAGTTCAGTCCGTATGCCCATACTGCGGTGTCGGCTGTCAGATCACATACAAAATCAAGAAGAACAAAAAGACCGGGCGCGACGAGATCGCCTGGGTTGAAGGCGCCGATGGTCGCGCCAACCAAAACCGTCTGTGTGTCAAAGGACGCTTCGGCTTTGATTATATCACCAGCCCGGAACGCCTGACCAAGCCGCTGATCCGCATCCCCGGCAAGCCCAAGGGGATCAACATGGATCCGGCCAAGCCGCTGACGCATTTCCGTGAAGCAAGCTGGGAAGAAGCCCTGGACGTGGCCGCAAAAGGCCTCAAAGCCATCCATGCCAAAAAGGGGCCGAGCGGTCTTGCCGGTTTCGGTTCCGCCAAGTGCTCCAACGAAGAGGCCTATCTGTTCCAGAAACTGATCCGCACCGGCTTTGGCACCAACAACGTTGACCATTGCACGCGGCTTTGTCATGCGTCGTCGGTGGCGGCCCTGATGGAATGCATCGGCTCCGGTGCGGTGACGGCACCGTTCACGGCGGTCAAGGATTCAGATGTGATCATCGTCATCGGCGCCAACCCGATTGAAAACCATCCGGTTGCGGCGACGTATTTCAAACAGGCCGTCAAACGCGGGGCCGAACTGATCGTCATGGACCCGCGCGGTCAGGCCCTGAAGCGTCATGCCACGCATATGCTGCAGTTCAAATCGAGCTCCGATGTCGCCATGCTGAACGCCATCATGCATGTGATCATCGAGGAAGATCTCTACGACAAGCAATACATCCAGTCGCACACCGAGGGCTTCCAGAACATCAAGAAGCACCTGAAGGATTTCTCGCCCGAGAAAATGGAAGCCATTTGCGGGATCAGTGCAGCAGAGCTGCGCACCGTTGCCCGCAAGTACGCAACCGCCGGCCGCTCGATCATCTTCTGGGGCATGGGCGTGTCGCAAAGCACGCACGGCACCGACAATGCGCGCTGCCTGATTTCACTGGCGCTGATGACCGGCCATACCGGCCGTCCGGGCACCGGACTGCATCCGCTGCGGGGCCAGAACAACGTGCAGGGCGCTTCTGATGCCGGGCTGATCCCGATGGTGTTCCCGGACTACATGAAGGTTGGCACGGACTCCATCCGTGCCCGCTTCGAAGACCTGTGGGGGGCGACACTTGATCCCAACCCGGGTCTGACCGTTGTCGAGATCATCAATGCCATCCATGCCGACCAGATCGCCGGCATGTACATCATGGGTGAAAATCCGGCGATGTCCGATCCCGACGCCAATCACGCCCGCGATGCGCTGGCCAAGCTCGAGCATCTGGTGGTGCAGGATATCTTCCTGACCGAAACGGCGATGTTCGCAGACGTTGTGCTGCCGGCAACCGCGTGGGCGGAAAAAGACGGTACGGTGTCGAACACCAATCGTCAGGTGCAGATGGGCCGCAAAGCCGTCGATGCGCCGGGCGAAGCCAAGGCGGACTGGTGGATTACGGCACAGATCGCCAAGGGCATGGGCCTCAACTGGACATACCAGACCCCGGCCGATGTGTTCGCCGAAATGAAGCTGGCGATGCCGTCCCTGAACAACATTACGTGGGACCGGCTTGAAGCCGAAAACTCGGTTACCTATCCATGCCCGGCACCGGATCATCCCGGTCAGGACATTGTCTTTGCGGACAAGTTTGCGACCGATGACGGTCTTGGCAAGTTTGTTGCGGCCAAAGTCCAGTCCGGCAACGAGCTGCCGGACAAGCAGTTCCCGTACATCCTGATAACCGGTCGTCAGCTTGAGCATTGGCACACCGGTGCCATGACCCGTCGCTCGTATGTGCTGGATCAGGTGCAGCCGACACCGACGGTGCAGATGAATACCGTCGATATCGCCAAGTTCGGCATTACACCGGGTGACAAGGTCAAGGTCTCGACCCGTCGCGGGCAGGTGGAAATCGCCGTGCGCGCCGACAATGCGGTTTCACCCGGAACGATCTTTATCCCGTTCGCCTATGTCGAGGCCGCAGCCAACGAACTGACCAATCCGCAGCTTGATCCGATCGGGAAAATCCCCGAGTTCAAGTTCTGTGCCGCAAAGGTTGAGCCGCTGCATTAGGATTGCGGGTCTGCACTTGCTGAATGCCTAGACCCTGAACTTGATTCAGGGACCATGCGTGAGCACGCAACAACCATGCTTGCGTTCGATGGATGCTGAATCAAGTTCAGCATGGCGGTGTTTTTGCTGATACGCGTGCGGGCTTGTTTTTAGACCGCGTCTTTGCCGGTTTCGCCGGTTCGGATACGGATGGCTTCTGTGATGTCTGACACGAAAATCTTGCCGTCACCCATCTTGCCGCTGTTCGCGGCCTGCTGGATCGCTTCGACGACGCGTGGTGCACGCTCGTCTTCAGTGACGATTTCAATGCGGACTTTCGGAACGAATTCCACAACATACTCTGCGCCGCGATAGATTTCAGCCTGTCCCTTTTGCCGGCCGAATCCCTTGACCTCGGACACTGTCATGCCTTCAACGCCAAGATCGGTGAGCGCCGTGCGAACAGCGTCGAGCTTGAAAGGCTTTATGATCGCCATAATGAGTTTCATCGGTCACTCCTGTTTCGCGGTTCGTGAATAGTATCCGCGTTCGCCCGGATACGAAAGATCAAGTCCTGCAGCCGTTTGTTTTCTGCAAAACGATACAACGCACACCTGAACGCCGGATTGGCGGGCCTCAAAACCGGCACGGTCCCTTGCGACAACTTTTAGCCGGTAACCCGCTTCTGAGCATTGCCAAGCCGCCTGTGCTTGACGAAGATGAGCGCTGTCATTTTTCGGAGGATGTTATCTTATGCGTACAGGCGGTCAGATGGTTGTGGAGGCGCTCGTTGCCAATGGCATAGATCGGGTTTTCTGTGTTCCGGGCGAGAGCTATCTGGCGGTCCTTGATGCGCTTTACGATGTCTCCAATCAGATACAGGTGACGGTCTGCCGCCAGGAAGGCGGCGCCGCCAATATGGCGGAAGCCTACGGCAAGCTGACCGGCAAGCCCGGCGTGGTGCTGGTGACGCGCGGTCCGGGGGCGACCAATGCGTCGATCGGCGTGCATACCGGCTTTCAGGATTCAACACCGATGATCGTGCTGGTCGGCCAGGTCGCGCGCGATCAGGCAGACCGCGAAGCATTTCAGGAAATCGACTACCGGCGGATGTTCGGGCAGATGGCGAAATGGGTCGCCGAGATCGAGGATGCCTCGCGCGTTCCCGAATACATGAGCCGCGCTTTCCAGACGGCGCTTGCCGGACGGCCCGGCCCGGTCGTCCTCGCGCTGCCGGAAGACATGCTGTCGGGTTCGGTGGAAGCGCCCGATACCCGTCCGGTGACAATTGCCAGACCCGGCGTTGCGCAAGCCGATATCGAAAAATTCCGTGCCCGGCTGGCCAAGGGCAAGCGGCCGCTGCTGATGGTCGGCGGTGGTGGCTGGACCCCTGCGGCGACGAAAGCCCTGACGCGCTTTGCCGAAGCCAACGATCTGCCGGTGTCGTGCGCCTTCCGCCGTCAGGATTGCTTCGACAACCTGCACCCGCTGTATGCCGGCCACGTCGGCATCGGCGCCGACCCGAAGTTGCTGGAGCGGGTCAAGACCGCCGATCCGCTGATCGTCATCGGTCCGCGGCTTGGGGAGATGACCACCGGTGGCTATGAGCTGATCAAGCCGCCGCATCCGGCGCAACCTTTGATCCATGTGCATCCGTCGGGCGAAGAGCTCAACCGCGTCTATGCCGCCGAGCTGCCGATCCAGGCCGACGTGACGCAATTCCTTGAAGCCTGCGCCGATATGCCGCCGCTCGACAGTTCGGCATGGGCGAAAGATGCCAAAGCGGCCCATGCCGACTATATGGCCTTCACGACGCCGATGAAATCGAGCAGTGCCGTCGATATGGGAGCCATCATGTCGACGATCCGGGAATCCCTGCCTGAGAACGCGATCATCACCAACGGCGCCGGCAACTATGCGATCTGGGTGCATCGCTATTTCCGTTATCGTCAGCCGGGCACGCAACTGGCACCGACCTCGGGGGCGATGGGCTATGGCGTGCCGGCAGCGGTTGCCGCCAAGCTGCAACACCCGGATCGGGTCGTTGTCGCATTCGCCGGGGACGGCTGTTTTCAGATGAACTGCCAGGAGCTCGGCACCGCCATGCAATACGGCGCCAAGGTCCTGTTCATTGTCGTCAACAATTCGATGTACGGCACCATCCGCATGCATCAGGAACGCCGCTACCCGGACCGGATTTCCGGCACCGATATCATCAATCCGGATTTTCCGGCGCTGTGTGAATCCTACGGCGGCAAGGGCTTTCTGGTGACCCGTACCGAAGACTTCAAGGGTGCTCTTGATGCGGCGCTGAAGGGCGACCGGATGGCGCTGATCGAAATCCGCGTTGATCCCGAAGACATCGCACCCGGCCGCCGTCTCAGCGAACTGCATGCGTGAGATGAGTATGAAACCACTCTCCAGAAGATCTGACCGCGAATTGATCCTGTTTGCCAACGAGGCGTTCTACAGCGCCTTTGCGACCGGTGATCTGGATGCCATGGAAAAGGTCTGGTCGACATCCGCACCCTGCGTCTGCCTGCATCCCGGCGTTACGCCGCTCTATGGCCGTGACGAGGTCATGGACAGCTGGGAGCATATCCTGACCGACCCGGCGGTCTCGGACATCATCGCGCACTCACCGCATGTCATCGAACTGGGCGACTTTGCTTTTGTCATCTGCTACGAGACGCTGAGCGGCGGCAGCCTGGTAGCGACCAACGGTTTTGTGCGCGAAGAGGGGCTGTGGCGGATGGTGTCGCATCAGGCGGGACCGTGTCAGGATGCCCCGGCACCGGACGAAGACGAAGAAGAAGACACCGAGCCCCGGCTGCACTAAGCCCCGAAATTGGCCCTGATCTGCGCGATGGCACTGGCCGCAAGCCGGGCTTCGGGCGGATCGGCGCGGCTGGTCAGCACGATCGGCACCTTGGCGCCGAGCACCACACCGGCGGCAAGGGCAGAGCGGAAATACACCAGCATCTTGAACAGCCCGTTGCCCATTTCGATGTTCGGCACAGCCAGGATATCGGCCTTGCCGGCAACCGGGCTTGTGATCCCCTTGAGCTCGGCCGCATGCGGCGAGACCGCGTTATCGAAGCCGAACGGGCCGTCGACATCGGCGTCAGTGATTTCGCCGCCCCTGGCTCGATCGACTATGCGTTTGGCCAGCACCGTCGACGGCATGCTTTCGATAACACTTTCCGAGCCGGACAGCATCGCGACTTTCGGCCGCGCATAGCCGAGCGCGTGGGCCAGATCGACGGCGTTCCTGACGATGTCCATCAGGGTCCGTTCGTCCGGTGCGACGTTGACCGCGCCATCGGTAATCATCAGCGCCTTTTCGGAATTCGGCACCGTCATGTGGAATACGTGCGAAATGCGGCGTTCGGTTCTCAGTCCGGCACTGCGGGCGACGACGGCCCGCATGATGGTGTCGGTATGCAGCTGCCCCTTCATCAGGGCCTGCACTTCGTTGGCC
>JANRAT010000126.1:0-4169 GCA_030727885.1 Rhodospirillales bacterium
ACCCTACACCGGCGGTCACTGCCAACGGGTGCCGGAGCTGACCAAGATGCTGGCAAGCGCTGCCTGCGAACAGACCGAAGGGCCGTTCGCAGATTTCAACCTGACAGACGATGAATGGTATGAGCTGCACATAGCCGCGTGGTTACATGACTGCGGCAAGGTGACGACACCGGAATATGTTGTCGACAAGGCAACCAAGCTTGAAACCATCTACAACCGCATCCATGAAGTCCGCAATCGCTTTGAAATCGTCAAACGCGACCGGGTCATCGATTATCTTAAAGCCGTCATTAATGGCGGCGATGCCGAAGCACTGCGCGAGGAACTGGAACAGACTCTGGCGAAAATTGATGATGATTTCGCCTTCATCGCCGAATGCAATGTCGGTGGCGAGTTCATGGCGCCTGAAAAAATTGCCCGCGTCAAAGAAATCGCCAAGGTCAAATGGACCCGTACGTTATCGGACAGGCTCGGCCTTTCCTATGAGGAAAAGAAACGGGCTGAGCGCGAACCGGAACCTGAGCTGCCGTTCGAGGAGAACCTGCTCTCGGACCGTTACGATCACATCATCTACCGTGAAGGACTGGAGCCGACCGCAGCTGAAGACAATCCCTGGGGCTTCCACCTTGATGTGCCCGAGCACCTCTACAACATGGGCGAAATCTACAATCTGTGTATCGCTCGCGGGACATTGACCGAAGAAGAACGGTTCAAGATCAACGACCACATCGTACAGACCATCATCATGCTGGAAGCCCTGCCGTTCCCGAAACATCTGGCACGCGTGCCGGAATTCGCCGGCGGTCACCACGAAAAAATGGACGGTACAGGCTATCCGAAAAAGCTAAATAAAGAGCAAATGTCTGTTCCGGCAAGAATCATTGCCATCGCCGACATCTTAGAGGCCATGACTGCCGCCGATCGCCCCTACAAGGCACCCAAGAAACTGTCCGACAGCGTCAAGATCATGTCGTTCATGAAAAAGGATGCCCACATTGATGACGAACTTTTCGAACTGTTCCTGAAGTCCGGCATTTACAAGGAATATGCCGAACGCTTCCTGCTGCCCGAACAGCTGGACGAAGTCGATATAAGTCAGTACATGCCAAAAGCTGATGCAGGCGACGACTGACCCATATGGTCACTATTTACATTGATGCCGACGCCTGCCCGGTCAAAGACGAAACCATTCAGGTCGCGGCCCGACACAATCTGAAAACCATTATGGTTTGCGACGGCGGCATTCGCCCCAGCGCCAATCCCATGGTTGAACTGGTCATCGTCACGCAAGGTGCCGATGCCGCAGATGACTGGATTGCAGAGCACATACAGAAATCGGATGTCTGTGTGACGAACGATATCCCGCTGGCTTCGCGCTGTATGGATCAGGGGGCACTGGCCATCAAGCCGAACGGAGAGTTGTTCACGGAAAATGGAATCGGCATGGCACTTGCCAATCGTGAACTGATGCAGGGTCTGCGGGAAACCGGACAGATCACCGGTGGCCCCCGCCCCTATTCAAAAGCCGATCGGTCAGCCTTTCTCAACAAACTTGAAACCACGGTTCAGGCAGCACTCAGATCAAACTGAGCGCTGTCCTTCACTTCTTTTTTGCTGGCAGCTTTTTATCCTCGTCAATATCCGGGATAACGACCTGAACCGTCGTTCCTTTGCCTAATACACTGGCAATATTGAGCACCCCGCCATGTAATTCGACCAGAGCCTTGGCGATTGCCAGCCCCAGCCCGGTACCCATTTTGGCGATATGCGGGTTGGACTCCATCTGAGCGAATGGCTCAGTAACTTTTTTCAAGTCATCGGGGCTGATCCCGGCGCCACTATCGATCACTTCAAGGATATGATGCCGATTTCGATACGATGCCTTGAGCACAATATGACCACCACCTGGCGTAAACTTAACGGCATTAAACAAGAGATTCAGGATAACCTGTTTAATCGCCCGCTCATCAACATACAGGGGAGGCAGGTTCTCACTGAGCCGGGTCTCAAAATAAATCTGTGAGCAATCGATGGCATTCTTGGCAATCTTGAGGCATTCATCGAA
Organism: Rhodospirillales bacterium; assembly: GCA_030727885.1. Taxonomy (GTDB): domain Bacteria; phylum Pseudomonadota; class Alphaproteobacteria; order Rhodospirillales; family Casp-alpha2; genus UBA4479. Next base: position 2,066 of record JANRAT010000126.1, read on the forward strand.
TATTTCTTTTGCCGAAATTTCCCCCCTCACCAGCGTGCTTTGCCGGGATTCAATTTTCGACAAGTCCAGAATATCATTCACCAGACTCAACAGGTGTTGGCCGCTGGTCGTGATGTCGTTGGCGTAATCCTTGTATTTCGCCGATCCGACCGGACCAAAATACTGGTTAGCAATGACTTCCGAGAATCCCATGATCGCATTCAACGGCGTTCGGAGTTCATGGCTCATGGATGCCAGGAAATCCGATTTTGCATTGTTGGCGGAATCCGCCTCAATCTTCGCGTTATAAAGGTTTTGCAGAACCCGGTTATATTGCGCAGCGATATCGCCAGTCTCGGAGTTCGGCTCAACCGGAATCGGTTTTGAATAATCACCGGTGACCCGCTGCAGTTCCATTGCACTCAACAGATCCAGTTGTTCCGTGGACTGATCATGTTCGCTGATGTTGAGACCGACCCGTTCAGCTTCCAGGGAAACGCGCAGCGGATAATATTTGTTGATGACGCTGAAGGCGATGTAGCCGGCACCGAAAGCCCATACCATCGCCGTTACAACACCAAGCCCCTGAACAAGGAACTGTTCGCCCCTTGTCAGCCCATTGTTGATAAGATCAAGGCGGCCAAACAGAGCGACAGACAGCGTGCCCCACACACCGGCGACGGCATGAACCGGAAACGCCGACAGCACATCATCTATACGCAGCTTTTCAAGTGCATATGTCCCGATCATACACAGAATGCCACCGATCAATCCGATCAAGACTGCCGACCACGGCTCTACAACATGGGCCGGTGCCGTAATGGCGACGAGCCCCGCCAGCGCCCCGTTCAGCATGCTCGGAACATCGGAACGACCGAGGAGCATTGGCGCGATAAAAATTGATGCGAGACCGCCAAAAGCACCGGCAATGATCGTATTGAAGACAATCAGCGGCACTTCTGCCGTGGCGGCAAGTGTGCTTCCGCCATTGAAGCCGATCCAGCCTACCCAAATGGTAAAAACGCCAAGTGCAGACAAGGGGAGACTGTGCGAGCGGAAATTTCCACCGGTTCCGTCAAAACGTCCGACGCGCGGCCCAATGATGATGACGGCGGCCAATCCAACCCAACCGGCAATGGAGTGCACAACGGTTGAGCCGGCAAAATCAATGAACCCCATCTCTGCCAGCCAGCCGCGTGCGCCACCAATGGCCCCACCCCACGCCCAGTGACCGAATACCGGGTAAATAATCAGGGAGATGACCGTGGAAATCATCAAATAGCCGACGTAACGGGTTCTCTCGGCCACAGCCCCCGAAACAATCGTTGTCGATGTTCCGCAGAACATCAGCTGAAAAACAAAGAACGCAATGTGACCCGGGTCGTCACTGACTGAAAAAATGAACGTCGTCGTGCCGATGATGCCGTTTGAACTCGCTCCAAACATCAAGCCATAACCGACAGCCCAGAAGATACAGGCAGAGATACAGAAATCAGCGAAATTTTTGGCCGCGACATTGACGCTGTTTTTGGAGCGGACAAAGCCGCTTTCCAGACAACAAAACCCCGCCTGCATCATGAAGACAAATGCTGAACTTGTTAGCACCCAAACAAAATCAACCATTGAGGGTGAATGCATTTGTCTCAACTTTTCGCAAAATTATTTAGGTCAGCAGATATTAACAATCAGCATTCCATAACTTTTTGTGCATCGCAATATGACAAGTTCATAATTTACTGATCTTCATGTTTTAATTTTTCTGCATTCAGCTTCCATCTCATTTGACAACCTGTCGCTTCGCGTCGCATCATGATGGTGTAAAGGTTCCTCGGGAAAGACGACAAAGTCTTGAGGACTAATAGGGAACATGAGGCGGATTTACCCATTAGGGAATCCAATCTCGGGCTGCCCCCGCAACTGTAAGCGGCGAGCCGATAGTCAAGAGCCACTGATCACATTGATCGGGAAGGTGATTATCAGGCGAAAAACCGCTAGCCAGGAGACCTGCCTTTGCATCGGGCGACACATGTCCCCGGTAAACGCATATCAAACTCGGAGGGAGTCTGATGGAACAGACTAAACAGAACGACATATCGCTACCGCTCTCACTTCAACAGCGAATTGC
>JANRAT010000126.1:4179-5767 GCA_030727885.1 Rhodospirillales bacterium
TTGTCTTTGGTGTCGGCTTGGCCCATTCTGATACGCTACATAATGCAGCGCATGATGGACGGCACGCTTTCGCATTCCCCTGCCACTGATTTTCAGCCAGGAGATTTGAAATGATCGGACGGATTTTTCTGGCCGCAATTGCGGCCGGGCTGATTGCTGGCGTCTTCGTTTCCGGGGCACAAATGCTCAAAGTCGTGCCCCTGATTTATACGGCAGAAACCTATGAAAACGCGGCCCCACAGCCGCACAGCCATGACCAGTCTGCGGCTAGCCACGACCATCATACAGTGGCCGAAAGCTGGGCGCCTGAGGACGGTATAGAGCGGGTCGCTTTTACAACTCTTGCCAACCTTGTGACCGGGGCCGGATTTGCCCTCTTGTTAGCAGCAGGCATGACAATGCGTGGCCGGTCAACGGACTGGCGGCACGGCCTGATCTGGGGGGCGTCTGGGTTTCTTGCATTCTCGTTCCTGCCGGCCCTCGGTTTACCGCCGGAATTGCCCGGCATGGCTGCAGGTGACCTGACTGGACGGCAGATATGGTGGTTGATGACGGCGCTCTCATCGATGGGCGGCATCGCCATGATCGCCTTCGGCAAGAACTGGCCCTTCAGGTTTTTAGGGGCGGCCATGTTGTGTATTCCACATCTCGTCGGTGCACCACACCCGCATGAATTTTCGAATGATGTGCCTGCCGAGTTGGCGGCTCAGTTCGTTGCGACATCGCTGGTGACAGCGGGGCTTTTCTGGTTGGTGCTCGGTGGTTTGACCGGACACTTCATCGGTCGCAGCCTGAATAGCGAATAAGACACTGATTCGGAACCCGGGCGGCGCTTGAAACATGTCTTCAGACATTCTCAAACGTGCGCTCGGGTATCCGTATGTTCTGCCCGGATCGTCTTACATCGTCCACAACGATTCCGATCACCCGATGCTGGCCAAGGATGCAGCTGATCACAGGAAAGGCCGTGTCCCGGTTCTCGCTATCGGGTCAAACCAGTCCCCCGATCAGATCAAACGCAAATTCAAAGGTCCCGACTGGCTGCCGATACCGTGCGAACGTTGCTGGCTTGAAGATTTCGATACGGTTTATTCGGCACACATCACGGCATACGGATCCATTGCGGCGGCACTGCATCCTTGTCCCGGTACGCGCGTATCACTCTATATCAACTGGCTTGATGAACAGCACTTGCCGCGCATGCATGAAACAGAACTCGGCAACGAAAACTACGTCTACGCCGAACTGACGGGGATCCGGATCAAAACCGAATTCGGCCTGGATATGTCACGCGCCTTTTTCTATCGCAGCAATGCCGGTGCCTTTGCACCAAATGGGCAACCGATCCCGCTGGCCGAGGTTCCAGCAGAAAACCGGCGCTATCCGGCAATGCGCCAGTCAGACGTGCAATCTCATGTGCATCAGGCCACAGCGTCTGATTATGGCTTCGAGGATTTTGTCCTTTCCTCTATCAACGACAGCAAAGCTCGGTCAGCCAGAAAGACAATGATGCAACAACACGCCATTCCATTTACGCATCATGGATTGACAGTCATCAAAAACAGGATGTGATTGAGCATTGAAAGCT
>JANRAT010000126.1:5777-6577 GCA_030727885.1 Rhodospirillales bacterium
ACGCAGTAGTTCGATTTTCGAATTTGGTCTGTTTTGTATTTGTCTGACGGTTATAGCCGGTTGCGGGTCGATGGAACCCGTTCGATCCCCTGAGACAAGCCCGACTTTACACAAGAACGCCCCGATAACCGTGATGTCATTCAACATTCGTCTTGGCTTGGGGCAAGACGATCCAAAGGGTGATATCTATCGGATGAAATGGGGGATTAATTTGCCTGCAGTCATTGCTGCCATACGCGCTGAAGCCCCTGACATCGTCGCATTGCAGGAAGTCGCTGGCATCTCACAGATCAGCGAAATAGCCCAGGCTCTTGGTATGAATTACGCATTCGAATGGCATCCTAACGGCAGTACACGCAAGCCTTGGTGGGGGGTCGGTATTTTGACAAACTTCCCGATCATCACCTCGCGGGGTGTAGAAATAAGTTCCGGCAAGGGAAACGCGCGTTCCGTCGTGATTGCAACAGTCGACACAGGCAGTGCCATAATTGATGTCGTGAGCGTCCATAAGGACAAGGATCTGAAAGACGGTATTTCAATTCAAAACTTGATGACCGCTGTCAGCAACAGGAAACACCCGACTCTCTTGATCGGTGACTTCAACATCACACCAAACGATCATAGGCTCGACGTTATAAAAGAAAATTTTCTGGATACGGCTATTCAAATACAAACCAAGTCAGCCCGTGAAACAACCAAACGCGGCACGTTCTATTCTTCAAAAAGACGCATCGACTATGTATTTGCAGAAACACAATATTTTAATATTATTGATGCGTCCCTGAGCCAGGGTAAACATC
>JANRAT010000127.1 GCA_030727885.1 Rhodospirillales bacterium
CCGCAGAAGTGCGAGACCTTGTGATCTGCAATGGCGGCGAAGATTTCCTTGGCGTTGACGCGGCGCAGGCAGACGTTGGTGCCGGCCATGGCGGCAATGGTCCAGGGGAAGCACCAGCCGTTGCAATGGAACATCGGCAGGGTCCACAGATACACCGGATGATGCGTCATGTTCCAGCCGAGCACGTTGCAGACCGCATTCAGATAAGCGCCGCGATGATGGTAGACGACGCCCTTGGGATCGCCGGTGGTGCCGGACGTGTAGTTCAGCGAGATCGCTTCCCATTCGTTGTCGGGCAAATGCCATTCGAAATCGGCATCGCCGGTGGCCAGGAAAGCCTCGTAATCCATTTCACCGAGCTTTTCGCCCGGTCCGTCATATTCCGGGTCGTCAATGTCGATGACCAGTATCTTGCGGCCGATCTTCGCCAGTGCCGCCTTGATGGTGGGCGAAAACTCGGTGTCGACGATCAGCACCTTGCTGTCGGCATGATCCAGGGAAAAGGCAATGATATCGGCATCAAGCCGGACGTTGAGGGTGTTGACGACGGCACCGATCATCGCCGGGCCGAAGGCGCATTCGTACATTTCAGGTGTATTCGAGGCCATCACGGCGACGGTATCGCTCTTCTTGACGCCCCGCTTGGCCAGCGCTGAAGCCAGACGGCGGCAGCGGGCATAGGTTTCCGACCAGCTGTAGCGGCGTTTGCCGTGAATGATCGAGGTCAGGTCCGGGTAAACGGCGGCGGTTCTGCGAATGAACGTCAACGGAGACAGGGGCGTGTAATTGGCCGGTGTCTGATCCAGATCAATGTCGTAGATATTGACGTCGCTCATAGTTCTGCTCCCTGCGATGTACACGCTTGATGCGTGCACGTGCTTATGATTTTTTGCATAATGCCGAACCAACGAGACAAGTTAAAGAGCGCGATGAACACTAAAATCGCGCCGCCAAGGGAGAACACCGCCATGACCAACGCCTTTGAACAAGCCTATGCCCGCTCCATGGAAGACCCGGAAGGGTTCTGGGGCGATGCCGCCGAAGCGATCAGCTGGACGAAAAAGTGGGACAAGGTCCTGGATGACTCCAACAAGCCGTTCTATCGATGGTTTGCAGGCGGCGAGCTGAATACCTGTTATAATTGCCTTGATCGCCATGTTGAGGATGGTCGCGGTGAGCAGGCGGCGCTGATCTATGACAGCCCGGTCACCGGCGGCACGGTCGGCACCTACACCTATGCAACCCT
>JANRAT010000128.1:0-4722 GCA_030727885.1 Rhodospirillales bacterium
GTCTGGGGACAGTGCTGCTTTTTGCGATCCAGAGATTTCGTGTTTCGTCCTGGCTGATGTCACGATTTGCCGGTGCCCGTTGGGCCAGCAAGGCAGCAGGCGCCTTCGCGGTGATCGAGGATATGGATCACCGTTTCGTCGCCTTTTACACTCGCCATAGAGCACGGTTACTGGCGGCATTGCTGCTGGCGCTGATCAATTGGATGCTGGGTGTCGTCGAAATCTATCTGACTTTTTCATTCCTTGGCCATCCGATCAGCTGGGGTGATGCCTGGATGATTGAGGCGCTGACGCAAATGATTCGTTCTGCGGTGTTTTTCATTCCATTGGGCATCGGCGCACAGGAAGGGGCATTCGTGTTTATATCAAGCGCCATAACAGGCGTGCCCAGCCTTGGACTGGCCTGCGCTGCTGTCAGGCGGATCCGTGAGATTACCTGGGTTGTTTTTGGCTTGCTGGCCTGGCTCGTCTATCCGACGGAGCTAAAGAGCATCGCACCAGAGGATGCACAGCCCAGGGAAGATGGCTAGACCAGAGACTAATGCGCAAGCAATCCCTTGGCCTGCGCATTAAGGACATCGGTCAATGCAGGGACACCACCGTTTTTAAGGGTGCTGGCATATTCCGATGCGCGGACAGCCAGTTCACTGATGCCGCCACTCAGCAAAACATCAATGATTTTCCATGAGTTATTGATTTCCCGTGTGACGTAGGTCAGCACCACATTGTCCTTGCCGGAAACGAGTGTGGTATCGACCAATTTCAAACCGCGCGGGCCGTCGCGTGTGCGGTCAGTCCGGAACTGACCGGATGTCAGATCGGCAAACCGGTTGGCGTACGTCGCTATGCTGACCCTGCGAAATGCGGCCAGCAGGGATTTTTGGGCTTGAGGCGTCGCTTCCCGCCAGTATTTACCTGCCGCTGTTTTGATCATGCTTTCAAAATCGAACGATGCATCCATGGTCGAGGACAGATTGTCGAATCGTGTCTGAGCACTGGTGCTGCTTGGCTGGGCCAGGGCCGCTAACAAATGATTGTGATATGTGCCGATCATGTCGGCGGGACTGGCCTTGGCCGCTCCTGCCGATGCTGAAAAAACGAGTGCAATCAAAAGGGCGCGAAAAAAGATTCGCATGGTCTATCCTTGTCAATTTGCACGATCAGAAAGGCTAAAAACGCCAAAATTAGGGCGATCAAATCAACAGGCTTTTAGCCTTGTTGTTGAGCAGATCAATCAGCGCTTCCATGCCGCCCTTATTCAGCGTTTGCCGGTATTCGGACATTCTCACTTTAAGTTCGGAGATTCCGCCATCTACGATGACGTCAATCAATAACCAGTCGCCTTCAAACTTTCGGGCAACATAGGAAATGGAGACATTTTTGTCGCGCCCCGGCACTTTCAGCGACGTATCGACGAACGTGATGCCCTGCGGTCCCGGGCGTTCGCCGACAATGGTGAATTGCTCGCCGGAATAGCCGTTGAAAAGCGTCGCAAGGGTCGCCGTGCTCATTTTGGTGAAGGCTTCAACCAGCCGATTTTGTTGATTGCTATCAGCCTGATTCCAATACTGACCGGCTGATAAACCGGCCATCAGGTTGAGGTGGAATGTTTTCTTTATAAGCGGCTCTAGCTGTTCATAGCGGCCTTTGACACCGAGTTTTTCGGCATCTTTCATAACGGAAATCAGTCCAGCCTGGAACTGCGCCACGTGTTCACCTGCTGTATCCGCCCATGCGGGTAACGGCAATAAAAGGCTTACTAAAAGAAGAATTGCATAAAAGTAGTGATGAAACGCGCGCATAGCCTTAATTTCTCCAGAATTTGTGCCTCAATAAAGCATATTTCCAGACGCCGTAACATACTGTTTTCAATGTAGGATGATAAAAATGCCACAGTTATGGGGAAAAGGTCACAATCCTGTTGCCGGGTAGGCCTTGAACCGGGTAAAAAGCTCTTGTAATGGGTAGCTGCCGTAAAGTGCACACCAAGCACTTCGGTTATCTGACTGGAAACTGGAATTCAATGCGCACGCTTCATGGCTCTAAATTTGGTTTTGCGTTGGTTCTGGGAACGGGACTCTTGTTGAGCGCCCAATCCTATGCTGGTTCGCCGGACGAACTGGAGCCGTTTGGTGGCCCCGCTCAGGACGGCGTAATCAATCATACATTGCTGACCGAAGTGCCGGCTGTGAAATTGCCGGGAGAGCCGATTCTGCTCGCGCAAGCAACCACTCCGGAAAATGACGTGAATGATCCGCTGGAATCCGTCAACCGGGTTATCTTCGAATTCAACGAAGTCGTTTACACCAATCTGTTCACGCCGGTGGCCAAAACATACAACAATGTTTTCCCGGCCACATTTCGCCTTGGTCTGAGCAATGTCATCGACAACATTGCTGCGCCGGTGACGTTCGTGAACGACGTGCTTCAACTGGAACTCAACCGCGCCCTGACGACCTTTGCCAGGTTCCTTGTGAACTCGACAATCGGCATGGTCGGCATGGCGGATGTGGCAAGCACCATTGGTCTTGCCCCGCATACCGAAGATTTTGGCCAAACGCTTGGCTCCTATGGAGTTGGGGAAGGGCTGTATCTGGTTCTGCCATTGTTGGGACCCAACAATTCCCGTGATGCGGTCGGGAAATACCTTGTCGACCCGTTCTTTGACCCGCTGGGTCTGTATCTTAAGAATACCGATCGGGATGCTGAACGCTATGCCCGACTGGGTGTCGGGGCGCTGGATGAATATGCAGGGTTCGTCAACGAGCTTGAGCAGATCAAGAAAACTTCAGTCGATTATTATGCCGCCATCCGCAGCCTGTATCGGCAAAAGCGGTTGACCGAAATTTCCAATGGTCGTGATGAGAACTTGCCGGCCATTCCGAATTACGATCTGAATTTCGCACCGGATCCCGGCAACTCGGTTGCCGTCGTAAAATAAGCGACAGCTGATATCTGAATAAGCAAAAGAGCGGGTCTTTAAGACCCGCTCTTTTTTATCCATGGATCAACATTAATAATATGTAAGTAGGAATATGACCCCGGTATGGGTATGTATATTCATGCCCAATGCCTGATTTTGGGGTATATAATTGCTACAATGTAATCCATAACTAATTGTTTCATATGGTTATATTAGTTAATAACCAAGCTGTGCAGTGTGGATTGTGTTGACGAATTGAGTGTTTTTATTGTATAAAGATTGGGTAACGAGGGGTGCCCATATGGGGCCTTTCAACTGAGCTCGACGGTTGTGAGTTCGATTAAAGGCTACGTTGCTCTAAAGGAGGATGAGGCCATGAAGTTCTTTCTGATGATCTCGCAAAAAATCTGTCGGTGTCGGGTGTGATGTTCAGTCGTGCCAATGCCTGAACCTGTGACGCTGCAATTGAGATCAACGGTGCTTCTGATAGGCCGTTACTTATAAGGAAAGAGGAATAAAAATATGACCAGTATCAATTTACCTGCTATTTCCAGCGAAGGCGGATTGTCGCGGTATCTCCGTGAAATCTGGCGCTTTCCGATCCTTGAAAAGGATAAGGAATACATGCTCGCCTATCGTCTTCGTGATGAAGGAGATGTCAGCGCCGCCCACGAACTCGTCACCTCGCATCTTCGACTCGTCGCCAAGATTGCCATGGGCTACCGCGGCTATGGGCTGCCGGTGTCTGATCTGATCTCTGAAGGCAACATCGGTTTGATGAAGGCCGTGAAGAAGTTCGATCCGGATCGGGGCTTCCGTCTGTCGACCTATGCGATCTGGTGGATCAAGGCATCGATTACGGAATATGTCCTGAAGTCCTGGTCGATGGTCAAGATGGGTACGGTGTCGTCACAGAAGAAGCTGTTCTTTTCGCTGCGTCGCATGAAGAATCAGCTCAAAATCTATGACAGTGGCGAGCTTAGCCCTGAACAGGCCAAGCAGATTTCCACGGCCGTAGGCGTCAGCGAGAGCGAAGTTCAGCAGATGAACCGCAGGCTGCATTCGCGCGATCTGTCCTTGAATGCGCCGATGTCCAACACCGACGAAGGGGCCGCCGAGTTTCAGGACAGCCTTATTGATACCAAGCCGAGTCCGGAGTCGCTGGTTGGCGAACGAGAAGAGCTGAGCGTTCGCTCAGCAATGCTTGAACGCGCCCTTTCCGAATTGCCGGAGCGTGAGCGTCACATTCTGACCGAACGCCGTCTGAAGGACGATCCGGTCACACTGGAAGAACTGGGCGCCCAGTACGGTATCAGCCGGGAGCGGATTCGGCAGCTCGAAGTGCGCGCTTTTGATAAGCTACAAAAGCTTATCCACGCCGAAGCATCGGCAGTGCCTGCCGGCTGATCTGCTGCGACTTAATTGATGGCAAACATGCCCTCGGCAAATCTCATCTCACCCGGAGAGATGTATTTGGCAGAGGTGATGTTAACCGAGTGCAGTTTGCCGTCGATTCGATTCTCCCAGAAATCCAGAAACTGCTTTAATTGCGGGAAGTTTGGCGCGAGGTCCAGGTGTTGCCAGATGAATTCCTGGAGCAGTTGCGGGTAGTCGGGAAGGTGGTAGAAGATTTGCGCTGTGGTCAGTCGATAGCCTGACAATTGATCGCGGAATGAAAGTCCTGATGGGCCACTATAATGCTTAAGCATGGCGACTCCTTTTTTCATTGTCGATGATCGATTTTGCCATAAGCAGATTGTCTTGCAATTAAAATGTTATATTTCAATGCTTTAGCAGAC
>JANRAT010000128.1:4732-6558 GCA_030727885.1 Rhodospirillales bacterium
AGCAGACTCCTCATAAGAGTGCTGCCAGTTTTCCCGGAGCCGACGAAAAATTGTCATGCTTAATAGGCTTGACGTGGCTGGTATCTGGATTAAATACCCCTTGGCACTCTGGTCTATGGAGTGCCAAACATCACTTTAACAGTCTACGTTCGCTTACACAGGAGGAACGACATGGGATTCAGACCTTTGCATGACCGCGTGCTTGTACGGCGCGTCCAGCAGGAGGAAAAAACCGCCGGCGGGATCATTATTCCCGATACGGCACAGGAAAAACCGATGGAAGGCAAAATTGTCGCCGTTGGATCTGGCCACAAGGCCGAAGACGGCAAGGTAACGCCGCTTGATGTTAAAGCCGGGGATCACGTCCTGTTCGGCAAATGGTCCGGCACCGAAGTTAAAATCGACGGTGAAGACCTTATCATCATGAAAGAATCCGACATTCTTGGCGTGATTGAAAAATCCGCTGCCAAGAAAAAAGCTGCCTAACAAAGGGGTAATTACACATGGCTGCCAAAGAAGTAAAATTTTCCGCCGATGCACGTGACCGTCTCCTCAGAGGCGTCGACACGCTGGCAAACGCGGTAAAGGTCACGTTGGGTCCGAAAGGCCGCAACGTTGTTCTCGATAAATCTTTCGGCGCACCGCGTATCACCAAGGATGGTGTCACGGTCGCAAAAGAAATCGAACTGACCGACAAGTTCGAAAACATGGGCGCGCAGATGATCAAAGAAGTCGCATCGCGCACCAACGATGAAGCCGGTGACGGCACGACCACAGCGACCGTTCTGGCTCAGGCCATCGTTCGCGAAGGCGTCAAGGCTGTGGCCGCGGGCATGAACCCGATGGACCTCAAACGCGGTATCGATCTCGCTGTTAATGCGGTCGTCGCCGAAGTCAAGAAGCGCGCCAAAAAGGTGTCCACCAACCAGGAAATCGCTCAGGTCGGAACGATCTCTGCGAATGGTGATACCGAAGTCGGCGACATGATCGCATCGGCTATGGAACGCGTCGGCAACGAAGGCGTGATCACGGTAGAAGAAGCCAAGTCGCTTCATTCCGAACTTGATGTCGTTGAAGGCATGCAGTTCGACCGTGGCTACACCAGCCCGTATTTTGTCACCAACGCTGACAAGATGACCTGCGAACTTGATGATCCGTACATCCTGATTCACGAAAAGAAGCTCTCCTCGCTGCAGCCGTTGCTGCCGGTTCTGGAAGCTGTCGTGCAGTCCGGTCGTCCGCTGATGATCATTGCTGAAGACATCGAAGGCGAAGCCCTGGCGACCCTGGTGGTCAACAAGCTGCGTGGCGGCCTCAAGGTTGCTGCGGTCAAAGCTCCTGGCTTTGGCGATCGCCGTAAAGCGATGCTTGAAGATATCGCCGTTCTGACCAACGGTCAGGTGATCTCCGAAGACATCGGCATCAAACTTGAAAACGTCACCATCGACATGATGGGCCGTGCCAAGAAAGTGTCGATCACGAAGGAAGAAACGACGATCGTCGAGGGTTCCGGCAAGAAGAAAGACATCGAAGGCCGTTGCTCGCAGATCCGTGCCCAGATCGATGAAACCACATCCGATTACGACCGTGAAAAGCTGCAGGAACGTCTGGCCAAATTGGCCGGCGGTGTTGCCGTTATCCGTATCGGTGGTGGTTCCGAGATGGAAGTTAAAGAAAAGAAAGACCGCGTTGACGACGCTCTGCATGCAACCCGTGCAGCCGTTGAAGAAGGCATTGTCGCCGGTGGTGGCACGGCCCTCTTGTACGCAACTCGCGCTCTGAAGGGTCTTGAAGGCGAAAACGCCGACCAGACGGTAGGCGTAAAC
>JANRAT010000129.1 GCA_030727885.1 Rhodospirillales bacterium
GAAAAACCCCTCACACAATTATAAAAAAAAAAATGGCAGCAGAGCAGCTGCGCAGCCTGCATCCCGATCTGGCCGAAACCGGCCGCCTCGTCATTGACGCGGTGAAAACCACCGGTGATCTGGTGCTCGACCGGCCGTTGTCCGAGATCGGTGGCAAGGGCCTGTTCACCAAGGAACTGGACCGCGCCCTGATGGACCGGCGCATTGATATTGCCGTGCATTCGATGAAGGATCTGGAAACCTGGCTGCCGGACGGTATGGCGATTGGCTGTATCTTGCCGCGCGCCGATCCCAGAGACGCCTTCATCAGCCTGAGCGTGGCCGCGTTCAAGGATTTGCCCGAGGGTGCCCGTGTCGGCACCGCGTCGCTCCGGCGCAGGGCACAGGTCCTCAATCTGAGGCCTGACCTCAAGGTCGGCGTGATCCGCGGCAACGTGCAGACAAGGCTGGCCAAGCTGGCCGCCGGCGACTTCGATGCGACATTTCTGGCGCTGGCCGGACTGGACCGTTTGGGCCAGCGTGACCTGGCGACCGAAATCATTGAGCCGGAAGTGTTTCTGCCGGCTTGTGCGCAGGGCGCCATCGGCATTACCTGCCGTGCCGATGATCAGCGAATCCTTGCCTATCTGGCAGCGCTTGATCATGCCCCGACACGCGCCACAGTGCTTTGTGAACGCGCCATGCTGGATGCGCTTGATGGTTCCTGCCGCACCCCGATTGCCGGGTTGGCGGAAATCAACGGCGATAAAATCCGCCTCAGAGGCATGGTGGCCAGACCGGACGGTTCGGAAGTGCTGATGATCGAACGTCTTGGCGCCGTCGCGGATGCGGTTGCGTTGGGCCGCGACGCCGGCGAGGAACTGCACGGCTTGATCGGGCCTGGATTTTTCGACGAGGTCCACTGATGCCCCGCGTGCTGATCACGCGACCGCTTGCAGACGCGACGCCCTTGCGGGCGCGTCTCGAGCAGATGGGAATCAGCACGCTCAACGCGCCAATGCTGCAGATCAACAATCTGCAGGGCCCGCCGCTCAAACTCGATAACGTACAGGGATTTCTATTGACCAGCGCCAATGGTGTCCGCGCGCTGGCCGGCCGCACCGAACGGCGAGATATTGCCGTCTATGCGGTCGGGGATGCTACGGCCGGGGCCGCCCGGCATGCCGGGTTTACGCATGTACTGAGTGCCGAGGGCGATGTCGATGATCTGGCCAGACTGGTTGTCGAAAGCTCTGAGCCGGCTGCCGGTACGCTGCTGCATGCGGCCGGCTCAGTCACGGTCGGTGATCTGACCGGTGCATTGACGGCGGCCGGCTTCATGGTGCGCCGAGAGATGTTGTATGAGGCCGTGCCGGTGGCGAGCTTGCCGTCTGACGTCCTCAAAGCCATGAAAGATGACAGTCTCGACGGGGTTATCGTCTATTCACCCCGGACGGCGCGGCAATTTGAAACTTTGGTGTCCACAGCCGGTTTGAAGAGTGCATTAGCTCGCCTCAGCCTGTTTGCGCTGAGCCGCAATGTCAGTGAAGCCGCGACAATGGCCTGGGGACAGCGTATAATTGCCGGACACCCGGATCAGGAATCCTTGCTGCATGCAGTGCAGACTTGGTACTACTGAGAGACCGCTGACGCGGAACATAAAGAGGGATGACGCATGGCTGAGCCATTGGACACGACGAAATCGTCGGACAAGAAACCCGCCAAGGCGGAGAGCGGCGCAAAAGCGTCGGAAAAACCGGAGACCACCGTTTCAGCAAAGGCTGAGGCCGTTGCGCCGGATGCAAAGCCATCGGCATCCGCGGGCAAATCAAGCTCTGTACCCAGTGGCGGAAGTGCCAAGCCCGCCGCGTCGCAGGCCAAAACCGAAAGCGGCGGTGGCTTTAACGCCTTGCTGGTCGGCGTGGTGATCATCGCCGTGGCGGCCGGTGGTGTTTATGCGACCCGTGACGTCTGGTTGCCTGAGGTCGAGCCCTATCTTGCCAAAATTCCCGGATTTGGCGGCGAAACAGCCAATGTGTCCAATCAGCCATCAGAGGTCGAAGTGTTGAGCGACCGCGTCGCTTCACTTGAACGCTCCATGGCGGCTTCGGGCGGTACCGTCGACACGGCAATGGCGGCTATGAAAAAAGAAAAGGAACGGGTTCAGGCGGAACTCAATCAGGCATTGAACCGGATTGACGATCTTGAGCGCCGGCTCGGCGAAGTTCGGGCTCTGGCAAGTGCCATGACATCCGGTACCGGGGCGAGCGTTGATCTGGCGCCGATCATGTCGCGTATCGACGGTCTTGAGCGGAAGGACCGCGAGACCAGCGGCGAGGTTGAGGCGCTGGTGAAAAAAATCGAGACACTTCCGACCAGAAGCGCTTCGGCCGGTCAGGGTGTCGTTCTGGCCATTGCCCAGTTGCGCGATGCAGCGCTGGCGGGACGGCCCTATGCGGCTCAACTAGAGGCACTGCGGACGGTTGCCGGCAGCAATACGGAAATCATTGCCGCGGCAAGCCGCTTGAAATCGACGGCTGACAAGGGTCTGCCTACTCTGGATCATCTGCAGACACGGTTTGCCAAAGTCGCCGGTGATATCGTCGCCCTGTCCCGTGCCGGTGATGGTGACTGGCTGCAACAGGCTGCGGCCAAGTTGTCGGCGCTGGTTTCATTGCGCCGAACCGACGGCAGCTCCGGCAATGCGGTCGAGGACGCCGTGGCCAGGATCGAACAGAGTTTGCAAGACCGCGACGCAGCGGCCGCGGTAAAAACCGCCGAAGCACTTTCAGACAGCGTCCCGGCCAATGTTCGGGCCCTGCTTGAGCCTTGGCTGCTTGATGCGAAAGCCCGTGCCACGGCGGAGCGCGCCCTTGATGCAATGCACGCTTCTGCTTTAGCGGCGCTCGAAGGTTGAACCCAAGGAAGGATACGTAAGCCATGTGGCGTTGGATTTTCTTCCTGGCCGTTCTTTGCATCGCAGTTGTCGGTGTTGTCTGGGTTGTGCAGCACCCCGGTGATGTCACCCTGCAATGGCAGGGCTGGCGGCTGGATACGTCGGTTGGAGTGCTGGCGATTGCCGTACTGCTTTTTGCCGGCCTGACAGCCATGCTGTACCGCTTCTGGCGGTTTCTGATCCATGTCCCGGCCGAGATCAGCCTGGCGTTGCGCAACCGCCGCCAGCGCAAAGGCTATACCGCCCTTTCAAGCGGTATGGTTGCGGTCGCTGCCGGCGATGCCACCGAGGCCCGCCGTCAGGCACGCCGCGCCGAAGCCCTGCTCAGCAGCTCGGCGCCGTTGACGCGCTTGCTGTCGGCACAATCGGCGCAGCTTGAGGGTGATGAAAAAGCCGCCGAACGCTTCTTTAACGAGATGCTGGAAGATCCCGAAACAAAATTTCTTGGTCTGCGCGGGCTGCTGACACAGGCGGTCAAGGCCGGCAAGCGGGAGCGGGCGCTGGAACTGGCCCGACAGGCCTATCGGTTGCAGCCGAAAAGTGAATGGGTGGCATCGACCCTGTTCGAACTGCAGTCGGCCAACGGTTCATGGCTGAATGCGTCCAGTACCAATGACGACATGGCCCGCAAACGACTGATCGAAAGACCGGACGCCGATCGCCGCCGTGCCGTGATTGCCTTTGAGCTTGCGAAAGAAGCTGACGCCGTCGGTGATGCCGACAAAGCATTGAAGGAATTGAAGACGGCTTGTGATCTGGCACCCGATCTGATTCCCGCCTGCGTTGCCCTTATGCGCCGGTATATTGCAGCAAACCAGCACCGCAAGGCCGTTTCACTGGCGGAAAAAATCTGGGCCAGGACGCCGCACCCTGATTTGCTGGAGCCTTACCTGGAAGCCAAGAAGGCACCGGACGGCATTGCTTGCGTCAAGGCTGCCGAAAAACTGGCGACGATCAATCCGCAGCATGCCGAAAGCCACATTGCGCTGGCCCGCACAGCGCTGGATGCCGCGTTATGGGGAGAAGCCCGCAAGCATCTCAAGGAGGCGGGTGCCGGTGAAGGACTGGAACCCGCAGCGCGGATCTGCCGTATGATGGCTGAGCTGGAAGAGCGCGAAAACAGTGAACTGGCCAAGGCCCGGGAATGGCTGGTGCGTGCCGCGACGGCGCCGGTCGATCCGAAATGGGTCTGTACCGCTTGCGGCAATGCCGTCAACGAGTGGTCGGCACATTGCGGTAATTGCCATACCTTTGACAGTCTGCACTGGGCCACGCCACCACACATTTCCGGGTTGCCTGCACCGAAGCAGGTTGAAGACAAGGCGGCACTCGAAACCGAAGACAAGGCAACATTGCCCGGCCCGGGCATATCGGACCCGCCAGCCATCTCGCCCCTGCAGCCGTGAGCGTACAGACAGTGTCTGCTGTGCGCACCTATCGTGATTTCATGAGCGGCGAGAGTCTGCGTCAGCGACTTCGTGACGTTGCGCGCTCGGCGGCCATTGCCGCCCTGTCAGTGCCCCGGTCGCCGACGGCAACCAAGGGCTGGATCCGCTTCCCCTATTATCATCACGTCTTTGATGACGAGCGGCAGGGATTCGAAAAGCACCTCCGTTATTTCAAATCCGTCGGCGAGATCATCAGCATTGATGATGCTGCCAATATGATTGCCGACGGAACACCGCTTGATGGCCGTTATATCTGCATCACCTTTGATGACGGCTTCAAGAACTGGATTGAAAATGCACTGCCGATCCTCGTATCTGAAGATGCCGTTGCGGCATTTTTTGTCGCCACCGATTACATCGGCACGGATCTTCTGCGAGACCGTGAAAAGTTGCTGGCATTCTATGGCGACGGCAAGCGGCTGATGGAATTTCTGAACTGGGACGATTGCCGGACCATGGCGGCGGCCGGGATGACGATCGGTTCGCACTCGCGAGGGCATGTACATCTGCTGGATCTCGACGATACGGCGGCGGAGCGTGAACTGGCCGGCTCGAAACAGAGCATCGAAGACGAGCTTGGGTTGCCGTGCCGGCATTTCTGCTGCCCGTTCGGTCGCGCCGGCATCGATTATGACCCGGCCCGGCATCCGGCGATGGCCGCCAAACTGGGCTATCAGACGTTCCTGACCGGGCACCGCGGTGCCAACCACGCAGGTGGATCAAACCTTGATATCCGCCGCGATCATTTTCTGGCCAATTGGGGCACCTATCAACTGCGCTATTTTCTGGGGGCCGGGGCATGAGCACTGGAAGCAAGGGCGTACTGCGTCCGGCGACGGTCGGCGATGCCGAAGCAATTACATCATTTCTGGCGGATCTTGGATTGGTCATGCCGGAAGGCCCGGAAGCGGTGGTCCGTCACTGGCATGGCCTGTGGATCGATAACCCGGCGATGGCGCATCATCGCAAGGATGTGGCGCTGGGCTGGATTCTCGAAGATGGGGGCGCCATCAAGGGCTTCTTCGGCAATATTCCGCAGGTGTCCTGGCTGGGCGGGAAGCCGGTGCTGATATCCAGTGCCCGGGCATGGGCCGTGGCGCCGGATTACCGGACCGAAACGCCGCGGCTGTGTGCCGCATTTTTCGAGCAGTCGGCGGTTGATGTGGTGCTGATTTCTTCGGCCAACCCGCCGGCCGGCAAGCGCTGCCTTGCCTTTGGCGGGGCCAGAATGCCGCAGCCGGGCTACGCCGACATTCTGTATTGGGTGGTCGACGCGCCGGGCTTCCTGACGGCGGCATTCCGCAAGAAAGGCCGGGGCGGGTTTGTGGCGAGATTGCTTGGGCTGCTGGGCTCGGTGCCGCTGGATCTCAGTCTGCGGCTCGGCGGCCGGCGCCCTTTCGGCGCGTTGGACCGCATTACGCCTGTGGGAATCGGTGCCATCGACGCGGCATTCGACGCCTTGTGGGAGCGGCGAAAACAGCAGTTGCCGACAACGTTGCTGGCCAGCCGCGATGCGGCGACCCTGAAATGGTATTTCGGGCTGGGGGCCGGGCGCGATGACGTGCGTTTGCTGCGTTATGATCTTGAGGGCATGCTCAAGGGCTATGCGGTACTGGTCCGAGAGGATGCGCCACAGATCGGTCTGAAGCGCATGAAAATCGCTGATATTTTCATTGATGATGATGATCCGAAAGTCATGCAGGCCTTGCTGGCCGGGGCTTACGAGTATGCCAATGCGAAACGCTGCCATGTTCTGGAGCTGATCGGCCTGCCGGCCGAACTGCGGGCCCAGGCGATGAAGAGCAAGCCCCTGTCGCGGCAGATGGCGACGTTCCCGTTTTTCTATAAACCGCTGAAAGATGACATGGCGGCAGCGCTCGCCGAGCCGGAGGCCTGGTATGTGACGGCATATGACGGCGACACGTCGCTGATTTAGGTGACAATGGGGTGCGTTTCAGGCGTTAACGAAATCTCAGTTCTTGACAGATATACCGCCTCGTGTAGGTTTCGCCGCCAAGCAGGTTCTCGTGGCGGTGCCATGATATGCCGATGTAGCTCAGTTGGTAGAGCAACGCATTCGTAATGCGTAGGTCCGCGGTTCGAGTCCGCGCATCGGCACCATTCTTCTCAA
>JANRAT010000130.1:0-4832 GCA_030727885.1 Rhodospirillales bacterium
GTCGGTGATGATCGTTGCGCCCAGCCCGAGCACGGCAGCCGGATAATCGGCGGCCGGGTCACTGTTGGCGACAGAGCCGCCGATGGTGCCGCGGTTCCGCACATGCGGATCGCCGATGCCGCCGGCCAGCTTGGCCAGGGCCGGAATGGCCTCGCGGATGTGTTGATTGCTGGCAACGTCTGCGTGGCGGGTCATCGCCTTGATGCTGATGGCCGTGCCGCCGGCCTCGATGCCGACCAGATCCTTGACCTTACTCAGCGAAATCAGTGTGGAGGGCATGGCCAGACGCTGCTTGAGAACCGGGATCAGGGTCTGCCCGCCGGCCAGAAACTGACCGTCCTCGGCATCATTGAAAGTGCCGGTTGTGGCTTCGACGGATTCGGGGGTTTTGATCTGAAATGCATACATGGTCTTAACCTCGCATCGCTTTGGCGCCGGTTTTCACGGCTTCGATGATATTCTGGTAGCCGGTGCAGCGGCAGATGTTGCCTTCCAGACCGTCCCTGATGTCATCCTCGGTGAGGTTGGGGTTGGCTTCCACCATGGCAACCGCAGTCATCACCATGCCGGGGGTGCAGAATCCGCACTGCAGGCCATGATGCTCGCGGAAGGCTGCCTGCATCGGATGCAGGGCGTCGCCATCGGCCAGTCCTTCAATCGT
The DNA here is from genome assembly GCA_030727885.1 of Rhodospirillales bacterium. Classification (GTDB taxonomy): domain Bacteria; phylum Pseudomonadota; class Alphaproteobacteria; order Rhodospirillales; family Casp-alpha2; genus UBA4479. The sequence goes on from JANRAT010000130.1 coordinate 662, forward strand.
TTTGATGTCGCTGTCGTCGACTTCCCAGGCGAACACGGCGCAGCTTTTGACTGTTTTGCCGTTCAGCGAGACGACGCAGGCCCCGCATTGGCTGGTATCGCAGCCGACGTGCGTTCCGGTTAATTTCAATTGTTCACGGATGAACGTGCTCAGCAATGTGCGCGCATCGACCTCTTTGGTAACCTCAAGACCGTTAACGCGAACCGTAATCGCGGGCATTTCTATCTCCCCCCGGAATGTCATTTGTGGCCAGAAATCGACCTTGGACTCTCATAAACAGCTTTAAACACGTCAATGCCGTCATTGCTTATATAGGCAAGGTGGCACGACAATGACACCATCACTATATAAAAATTGGTGATGACGTCGCGTGTTGCAAGTCTTAATACACAATACGCCAACAGAATGAAACATCGAGCCGCACGGCTGATGAAAATGGAGTACCGTTATGAAGTTGTCCGACGAGAAACGCATTGAAGCGCCCAGAGACCAGGTTTGGCGGGGTCTGAACGACACCGATATCCTGCAAAAGTCGATCCCGGGGTGCGAATCCCTGGAACGCGTTTCCGATACTGAATTCAATGCCGAAGTCAGTGCCAAGGTCGGGCCGGTCAAAGCCAAATTCAAAGGCAACGTGCATCTGAGCGAATTGAACCCGCCGGAAAGCTACAGAATATCTGGCGAAGGCAAAGGCGGCGCAGCCGGATTCGCCAAAGGCGGAGCCCGGGTAAAATTGACCGAAGACGGCAATGCGACGATTCTCAGCTATGAGGTCGATGCCGATGTCGGCGGCAAGCTGGCGCAAATCGGTGGCAGATTGCTTGAAGGAACATCAAAAAAACTGGCGGCGGAGTTCTTTAATAATTTCGAAGCCGCCCTGGCGGCTGCAGGTAGCCCCGAAGTGGCCGCCCCTGAAGCGGAAGAGGCTGCCGAACTTGTGCCGCCGACCACCGCAACCGGTGGCGGTAGCGGGCGACTCTGGCTGATCGTCGGCGTGGTTTTTCTGGTCGGTGCCCTGGCACTGACGCTTTTCAAATAAGTAGCCATTGATATGACCGATAAGCGGCTATTGATTATCGGTCATATCCCCTCGCCGAACACAAAACGCTTGCGTGACGCCGTTGCTGCGGGGGCTTCGTCACCGGAGATCGGCGGCGTCAAAGTGTCCGTGCTCAGTCCGTTCGATGCCGGTCGGGGGGATGTGCTCAAGGCCGATGCCGTGATTTTGGGGACGACTGAAAATCTCGGCTACATGTCGGGGGCGCTCAAGGATTTCTTTGATCGATGCTATTATGGGGTTCTGCAGGAAAAGCAGGGCATGCCGTATGCCCTGTATGTCCGCGCCGGTCTGGACGGCACCGGAACGATCCGCGGGGTGACATCGATTACCACTGGGCTCCGCTGGAAGCCGGTCTGCGATCCTGTGCTGTTGAAGGGGGACTGGCAGGGCAAGTTTATTGACCAAGCGTTTGAGCTCGGCCAACTGGTTGCGGCGGGATTGGAAACAGGGGTGTTTTAAATGCCCGGTCCCAATGCACCAACGCAATACTGATTTATCCCTTCATCCCACAGCCAAGCCACGGGGCCGACTTTCGCATGGACGACAATAAGGATGTCGCCAATGCGATCGACTGAAACCGCGATCAGGTCGAGAAAGTAGTCCAACTCTTCTTTAGAGAGGCAATGAGGAAGCGGGATTGGTTGTCTCATTTCTTCCATAATCCGGAGTATACTACGGTTGCTGTTCGGCATCATAGAAATATTGCACTGCAGCAACCCATTTTTTCGGGAGCCCTGCCGAGGCGTAATATTAAAATTTTGGACAATAGCCATTGATGAAAGATAGTGGTTTGGCCAAAGTGTCGTCCCAACCGTGATGATTCCAAACAAGGAGACCAAGATGAGCCGCATTGTTTACGTTAACGGCGAATACCTTCCCGAAGAGGATGCCAAAATTTCTGTGTTCGACCGGGGCTTCCTGTTCGCCGATGCGGTTTATGAAGTCAGCGCCGTCATCGATGGCAAGCTGATCGATAACGCGGCACATCTGGCCCGCCTGACGCGATCAATGAACGAGCTTAAGATGACGGCACCGGCCACCGGGGAAGAAATCACGGCGATTCAAAACCAAATGATCGAACGCAACGGCATCGACGAGGGACTGATCTATTTGCAGGTGACACGTGGCGCCGCGGATCGTGACTTTGCCATGCCAAAGGATGCGGCACCGTCGCTGGTTATGTTCACGCAGAAAAAAAATCTCACCGGAAATGCTGTTGCAGGCAAAGGAATCTCGGTTATCACAGTTCAGGATATCCGCTGGAAACGGCGCGACATCAAAACCGTTGCTTTGCTGCCGGCATCGATGGCCAAGCAGGCAGCGCTTGATGCCGGTGCCAATGATGCCTGGTTCGTCGAAGACGGTTTCGTCAACGAGGGCAGTTCCAACAACGTTTTCATCGTTACCGAAGACGGCAAGATCATCACCCGGCATCTCGGGAATGAAATTCTCAGCGGGATTACCCGCAAAACCGTCCTGGAACTGGCCAAGCGTGAAAATCTGGTGATCGAAGAGCGCGCCTTCACACCCGAAGAAGCCTACGAAGCCAGAGAAGCCTTTGCGACCAGTGCTTCGGCCTTTGTAATGCCGGTGGTCAAGATCGACGGCCACATCCTCGGCAATGGTGTGCCGGGGCCGATCGCCGAAAAAATGCGCAAGCTGTATATCGAGATGGCAAAGGCGGGCTGAATTCATGCGCCTTAAAAACAAAACCGCAATCGTCGTCGGTGCCGGACAACAGCCGGGCGAGACGCTGGGTAACGGCCGGGCCACGGCGCTGCGCTTTGCCCAGGAAGGAGCGCGGGTCTTGTGTCTTGATATCGATCAGATGCGGGCACAGGAAACGGTAGATCAGATCGTCAAGGAAGGGGGCGAGGGGGCAGCGTTTGCCGTTGATGTCACCAGCGAGGACGCCTGCCGGCATGTCGCCGAGGCGGCGCACAAGCAATTCGGGCGGATTGATATTCTGCACAATAATGTCGGCCGCTCGGAAGGTGACCGCGCGACCACGGAAATGGACGCTGACATGTGGGACACGCTGATGGCGCTGAACCTCAAGTCGATGTTCCTGATGTGCAAACACGTCCTGCCGTACATGCGCGAGCAGGGCTCGGGGGCGATCATCAACGTATCATCGACATCTTCCATCGCCGCCCGCCAGACGGTCACCTACAAAACCTCGAAGGGTGCGGTCAACACGTTCACCCAGCATCTGGCCTGGGAAAACGCCAGTTACGGGATTCGTGCCAATGTGATCCTGCCGGGGTTGATGGATACGCCGATGGCAATTGAACGCCGCGCCCGAGAGCAGGGTATTGATCGTGATGTGGTACGGCAAAGCCGTAACAAGCAGGTGCCACTGCAAAACAAGATGGGCACCGCCTGGGACGTCGCCAACGCAGCGCTATTTCTGGCTTCTGACGAGGCACGGTATATCACCGGCGTGGTTTTACCGGTCGACGGCGGCTTGCTGGTCAAGATCGGCTGATATCTCCGGATCAGGTGCCGCCGGGCTTGGTTGCGATCTCGGTCGAGCGGTGCTTGTGCTGCAAGGCGACGCCGATCCCCTTCAGCCGAGGCAACAGCCATAGCGTCATCAACAGACCGATCGGGCCCCACAGGACAAAGTGGACCCAGATCGCCGGTTCGAACTTGAATTCCACCCACAGCGCCAGACCAACCAGAATGGTTCCCAAAATCAGCAGCGCAGGGACGACCGCGCCATCGCCGGCATCATGCTCGGTGAGTACCAGGCCGCACACCGGGCAGGCATCGACGACAACCAGATATCGCTTGAAGAGGCGACCCTGACCACAGCGGGGGCAACGGCCTGCAAAGCCAAGGCGAATGGTTTCCTTGTTGCTGCGTTCGGGGTAGTCGGCGTCTGACATGGAAAAATCCTAATTCAACAGGCCATAAACATTATATGATTAATGAATATGTATAAATTTCTCTAAATTCAAGCGTCGTAACCATTATGTCGCTTAGTTGGGCTTGCGTCCAAACCTTGCTGGACGTACAAACCCGGCCATGGCGCCACCGCTTCTCAATCTTTCCAAAATCGGCCTGACATTCGGCGGCACACCGCTGCTCGATGGGGCAGAGATGTCC
>JANRAT010000130.1:4842-6491 GCA_030727885.1 Rhodospirillales bacterium
GTCCGTTGAGCCGGGAGCCCGGATTTGCCTTGTCGGGCGGAACGGCTCCGGCAAGTCGACATTTCTCAAAATTGCCGCCGGCATTATGGAAGCGGACAGCGGCGAAGTGTTTCATCAACCCGATGCGACACTGCGGTATCTGCCGCAGGAACCGGACGTCAGCGGTTATGCGACGGTACGTGATTATGTCGAAGCGGGCCTGGCCCCCGGTGACGAGCCATACCGCGCCCAGATACTGCTTACCGATCTCGGCATGACCGGCGATGAAGTCCCGTCGCATCTTTCAGGCGGCGAGCGCCGACGGGCGGCACTGGCCAGAACATTGGCGCCGGACCCGGACATCCTTTTGCTCGATGAGCCGACCAACCACCTTGATCTGCCGGCCATCGAATGGCTGGAACAGGAACTCAAAGGCCGCCGTACGTCGCTGGTGCTGATTTCCCATGACCGGCGCTTTTTGGAAACCCTGTCGAATGCGGTGGTATGGCTGGATCGTGGCCGGACCATCAGGCTCGACAAGGGCTTTTCAGAATTCGATGCGTGGCGTGACGACATTCTGGAGCGCGAAGTCACCGAGCGGCACAAGCTTGATCGGCGAATCGTTTCGGAAACGTCGTGGTTGCACAAAGGCGTCACAGCCCGGCGCAAACGCAATATGGGCCGCTTGCGCGCCCTGCAGGACCTCAGGCAAACCCGCCGCGAACAGCGCCAGCAGACCGGCACGGTGAAAATCACCTCCAGTGAGGCCGAAGCTTCCGGCAAGCGGGTGATCGAGGCCCAGCATATTTCAAAATCCTTTGGTGATCGCAAAATCGTCGATGACTTCTCGATCCGCATCTTGCGTGGCGATCGGGTCGGCGTTATCGGGCCGAACGGCGCCGGCAAGACGACGCTGCTCAATCTGCTGACCCAGGGATTGAAGCCGGACAGCGGGCGCGTGCAGATGGGCACGACCCTGCAGATTGCGACCCTTGATCAGAGCCGCGAGTCGCTGTCGCCAGAAACAACCATGCAGGAAGCCCTGACCGGCGGCAGCGGTGACAGTGTCACTGTCGGCGGAGAACAGCGCCATGTGATCGGCTATATGAAGGATTTTCTGTTCGACCCGTCACAGGCCCGCACGGCGGTATCGGCCCTCTCCGGGGGAGAGCGCGGCCGGTTGATGCTGGCCCGGGCCATGACCCGTCCGTCGAATATGCTGGTGCTCGACGAGCCGACCAATGACCTTGATCTGGAAACGCTGGATCTGCTTCAGGAAATGGTTGCCGACTATGCCGGTACGGTTCTGATCGTCAGCCATGACCGCGATTTTCTCGACCGCGTCGTGACCTCGGTGCTGAATTATGAAGGCGAAGGTCGCTGGCAGGAATATGCCGGCGGCTACACCGACATGGTGTTCCAGCGCGGCAGCGGCATCGAGGAACAAGCGCGCGCCCGGATGGCGGCCAAAGCGTCAAAGAACGGCAAGCTGGAAAAACCGCGCGAACAAAAAAAGCCGAAGATGACCTTCAAGGACAAGTATGCGCTTGAAACGTTGCCCGGTCGCATTGCCGAGATCGACAAGGAACTGGCAAACCTGCAAAAGCGCCTTGCCGATCCGGGCCTTTATACCCGGGACCCGGCAGGGTTCGATGCCGGCAGCCGCAAGC
>JANRAT010000131.1:0-1338 GCA_030727885.1 Rhodospirillales bacterium
GGCTGCACGCACAAGCCCGACGATCACAAATGGGGCAAGAACCGGATGCCGGTGATGAACGTCAATCACGAGATGGTGCACGGATTTGCTGCCTGGCTGAGCAAGACGACAGGACACAAGTACCGGCTGCCGAGCGAAGCCGAATGGGAATACGCAGCCAAGGCCGGCTCCAACAGCAACTACTGGTTCGGCGACATGATTGGCGAGAACAAGGTCAACTGCCGCAAATGCGGCTCGCCCTGGTCAGGCATAGGCAATGCGCCGGTCGGCAGCTTCGATCCGAACCCATGGGGTCTTTATGACATGAACGGCAATGCCTTCGAGTGGGTCGAGGATTGCTGGCACGACACCTATGAAGGTGCGCCGAAAGGACCGGAAGCCTGGGTCGAGGACAAGTGCCAGTTCCGCGTCATTCGCGGTGGCTCGTGGTATTACTATTCAAGAATGTCCAGGGCGTCCAACCGGCAGAAAAATCCGGGTGAAGTGAAAAGCTACTGGCTCAGCTTCCGGCTGGTCCGCGAACTGCCTTAAGCAACCGTGTGCTCAAATTCCGGTGAAGATCACTTCTTGTCGGACAGCTGATCCAGCTTGCGCTGCATTTCCAGCATCTGCGTGCGCAGATCGGTGATGTCGCTGTCACCCTTCGGCACTGCGGTCGGGGCTGACGATGTGCCGCCGTTATGGGCGGCGTCGTTCGGATTGTAGAACGGCGTGAACATCTTCATGGCGTTTTCGAACATCGACATGTTCTTCTTCGAGATTTCTTCCATTTTCATGAAAGGCGTCAGGCCACCGAAGGTGTCATCGAGATAATTGCGCATCTGCTCCTGATTGCGGGCGAACGAGCTCATCGAATGATCGAGATAGTTCGGTACCACCGCCTGCAGGCTGTCGCCGTAAAAGCTGATCAGGTGACGCAGAAAGCTGATCGGCAGCAGGTTCTGGCCCTTGGATTCTTCTTCGACGATGATGTGGGTCAGCACCTGACGGGTGATGTCCTCGCCGGTTTTTGCGTCATATACGCAGAATTCCTTGGCTTCCTTGACCATCTGCGACAGCGTGTCGAGAGTCACGTAGCTCGAGGTCTCGGTATTATAGAGACGACGGTTCGCATACTTTTTAATCGTGATCGGTGGCTCTGCACCGCTGGGTGTAGTGGTCTCGTCAGGCTGTTTGGCCATAGCACGCTCCGTTTCCCATGGAAAATGACCCTAACGCTGAAACTTGTGCGCCGCAACGAAAATTCTGCTGCAACATGGCAGGTGCAGCATTATCCTTTTGGTGCAGCAAAAATGTCGCCTGAACGTCAACATTTGCCGATATCGCAAGGGGCTCTAT
>JANRAT010000131.1:1348-6473 GCA_030727885.1 Rhodospirillales bacterium
GGGCTCTATAGTGTTTCTATGGTCATGAATTAGCGAGCGTAGCCAATGCCATGAATGACGACGAAAAAACCGATCCCGGCCCGGAACAACTGCAGCATCTGGCGAAACAGTATGTTGATCTGTGGGAGCAGCAGATCAAGGCATTGTCGAGCGATGAGACTTTGGCGCGCACCATGGCACAGACCATGGAGCTGATGAACGCAGGTGCGGCAAGCGTTGCAGCGATGCTGAAAAAAGCCGCAACAGAGGGAAATGCTGCACATGCAGCAGAGGGAAATGCTGCACAAAACGGAATGGGTGGCGGTGATGGATCCAGCAACAGTACCGGCAATGATGCGGGAAATGCTACAGGCAAGCGAGAAGATGGCCGTCGCGCCGCGTCCGCTGGCGCTGCATCTGGCGATACAGAACCTGATGTTCGCAAGCTCACTGATCGCATTGCCGAGCTTGAAAGACGGCTCGCTCAGCTGGAAGGAGCCGCTCAGCCAACAGGCAAAAGCGCTCCGCGAAAGCCTCGAAAACGTTGAACCGGCGCTATTCGCCGAAGCAGTCAGCAAGGAATTTCAAAGCCGTCTCGGTGATTTTGCTGCCGGTATAAACCGCTTTGCCAAGGCCAGCCGGCGACCGTCCTTGCCTGAACTGCCGGTCGTCTGGGACGAGGGCACGACAAGGGTTGTGCGGGCCGAGGCTGCCGGTGCACCGGTCATTCTGATCCCGTCACTGATCAACCGGGCGTATATTCTCGATCTCAGTGCCAAGCGGAGTTTGCTGCGCTATCTGGCGCAGCATGGACTGGATTCCTACCTCGTCGACTGGGATGCGCCGGGCGAGACGGAACAGGCGTTCGGGATCGACGACTATGTGCAGCGTCTGGCCCGCATCCGCGATCACGTCACCCGGACAACCGGACAAAAGCCGATGCTGGTCGGCTACTGCATGGGCGGCAATCTGGCGCTGGCGCTGGCGCATCTGGATCCGGCAAAAATCGCGAAACTGGCGTTGCTGGCGACGCCCTGGGATTTCCAGGCGATGGCCGAAGTGTCGACTCGGATGCTGGCCGCCATGATGCCGGCGCTGCGTCAGGTGATCGAGGTCTTCGGCGCGTTGCCGGTCGATGTCATGCAGGCGATGTTTTCGAGCCGTGACCCGAGCGGGGCAATCCGCAAGTTCCGGCAGTTCGCAGAACTAGATCCTGAAAGCGATGCGGCACAGGCCTTCATCGAACTGGAAGACTGGCTGAACGACGGGGTGCCCCTCGTCCGGCAGGTGGCGCTGGAATGTCTGCAGGGCTGGTATCTCGATAACCGGCCGATGGCGGGTACATGGGAAATCGCCGGACGCCCTGTCGTTCCCGCTAAATTGGCCATGCCGTCGCTGCTGATTGTGCCCAAACGCGATACCATTGTGCCGCCGGAATCGGCGTTGCCGCTGGCCGGATTGCTGGCCAATGCCCGTCTGATCGAACTGAACGCCGGGCACATCGGCATGATGGCCGGATCAGGAGCGGTTGATCAGCTTTATGCGCCGCTCGCCGATTGGCTCGGTGCAGGCGAAGCCTGAGTTGAAAAATCCCCCGATTTGGCCTAAGTCTTGATCCAAAGGGGCGGGGGGTCGCTGACGAACCCCGAATTAATGTCGTTTGCAAAAAATAATATCCAGAGGAGAGACATAAAATGACCGAAGTCGTAATCACCGGTGCCGCACGGACACCAGTAGGCTCGTTTCTTGGCAGCCTGAGTTCCCTGTCAGCATCGGCGCTCGGCGAAATTGCCATCAAGGCGGCAATGGAGCGCGCCGGCGTCAGCCCCGAAGAAGTTTCAGAAGTCATCATGGGCCAGATCCTTTCCGCCGGTACGGGTCAGAACCCGGCTCGCCAGGCGGCCATCGGCGCCGGTATCCCGGTCGAAAAGACCGCCTACGGCATCAACCAGCTTTGCGGTTCCGGCCTTCGTACGGTGGCGCTCGGCTATCAGGCGATCATGATGGGTGACAGCGAAATCGTTGTTGCCGGCGGTCATGAAAGCATGAGCCAGTCACCGCACACCATGCATCTGCGCAATGGCGTCAAGATGGGCTCGGGCGAGCTGGTCGACACCATGATCAAGGACGGTCTGTGGGATGCCTTCAACGGTTATCACATGGGCACGACGGCGGAAAATGTTGCGCAAAAATGGCAGCTGACCCGTGACGAGCAGGATGCTTTCGCACTCGGCTCACAGAACAAGGCCGAAGCCGCTCAGAAGGCCGGCAAGTTCGTCGACGAAATCGTTCCCGTCACCATCAAATCCCGCAAGGGCGACACCGTGGTCGATTCTGACGAATATCCGAAGCACGGCACGACCCTCGAAAGCCTGACCAAGCTGCGTCCGGCTTTCGACAAGGAAGGCACGGTCACGGCCGGCAATGCTTCTGGCATCAACGACGGTGCTGCGGCACTGGTTCTGATGAGTGCCGAAAACGCCAAGAAGCGCGGCGCACCGATCCTTGCCCGCATCAAATCGTGGGCAACCGCGGGTGTTGATCCGGCGATCATGGGAACGGGGCCGATTCCGGCGTCGCGTCTGGCGCTCGAAAAGGCCGGCTGGACGGTCGACGATCTTGACCTGATCGAAGCCAACGAAGCCTTTGCCGCACAGGCCTGTGCGGTCAACAAGGACATGGGCTGGGACACCAGCAAGGTGAACGTCAACGGCGGTGCGATTGCCCTTGGCCACCCGATCGGTGCTTCCGGCGCCCGTGTCCTGGTGACGCTGCTGCACGAAATGCAGAAGCGCGACGCCAAAAAGGGTCTGACGACGCTATGCATCGGCGGCGGCATGGGTATCGCCATGTGCGTCGAACGCGACTAAGCTGAAACTTCGGCCGGGTACGGACCAGGGTCCGTACCCGGAACCGATCCTAAAACGACCGCAATAATTGCGGCATTTATCGGAGGAGTCACGATGTCCAATGTTGCACTGGTCACAGGGGGAACGCGCGGTATCGGCCGGGCGATTTCAGAAGAACTTAAAAGTCACGGCTACACGGTCGTCGCCAACTACGCCGGCAACGACGATGCAGCAAATACCTTCAAGAAAGAAACCGGGATCGATGTCGTCAAGTTTGACGTCGGTGATTTCGATGCCTGTCAGGCGGCTGTCGCTGCGATCAGCGCATCGCATGGTCCGGTTGAAGTGCTGGTCAACAATGCCGGCATCACCCGCGACAAACCGCTGCACAAGATGGACAAGGCAAGCTGGGATGCGGTTATCTCGACCAACCTCGACAGCCTGTTCAATCTGTCACGGTCGGTCATTGACGGCATGCGCGAGCGCAACTTCGGGCGGATCATCTCGATCTCGTCGATCAACGGCCAAAAGGGCCAGTTCGGCCAGACCAACTATTCCGCTGCCAAGGCCGGCCTGATCGGCTTTACCAAGGCGCTGGCGCTGGAAACCGCCGCCAAGGGCATTACGGTCAACGCCGTAGCGCCGGGCTACATCGCCACCGAGATGGTGATGGCGGTGCCGCAGGATATTCTCGATACCAAGATCATTCCGCACATTCCGGTCGGCCGATTGGGCGAAGCCCATGAAATCGCCCGCTGTGTCAGCTTCCTTGCATCCGACGACGCCGGTTTCATCACCGGCTCGACGCTGACGGTCAACGGCGGCCAGCATATGCACTGATCCGGTGCAGGCTTTTGCCTGACCCTGACAGCAAACAAAACAGGCGGCGCTTTCGGGCGCCGCCTTTTTGTTGAAGTCTGATGATACGTTAAAAGACCGGTCAGGCGGCTTTCGGCATCGTTGTGGCGAACGACGGCCGGTCGGAGATTTTCTCGAACCAGTCGGCAAGCGCCGGACAATCCTTGCGCCAGCCGAAATCAGGCATGCGCAGATCGACCCAGCCGAGGCCGCAGCCGATGGCGATTTCGGCAATGGTGATGTCGCCGTCTGTGCCCATGCTGTCGGCAGCCGCGTCGGCGACGGCCATGCAGGTTTTCATGGTCTCGGTCTGACGATCAGCCCACCAGTCCCATTTCAGTTCCTTCGGGCGGCGCACGGTTTCGACCAGCAGCAGAATACCGGCGTCGGTCATGCCGTCACCGGCAGCAGCCAGCGTCAGCGCCTTGAAGCGGGCGTCCCGCTCGACCGGAAACAGTTTCTTGCCGGTGTGCAGGCTGTCCAGATATTCGCAGATCACCGGGCTGTCATAGATCGGATCGCCGGCGTCGGTGGTCAGACACGGGATTTTGCTCATCGGGTTCGACTTGCGAAGATCGGTATCAGCGGACCATGGATCGGTCGCAATGCGTTCGATCTTGTCGGCAAGGCCGAGTTCGATGGCGGTGACGGAGACTTTGCGGACGTAAGGCGATGTCGGTGAATAGCGCAGCTTCATGAATATGCTCCCGGGTTTTGGATGGTCCTACTGGCAATATGGGGATGATTGCGGAAATGTCATCAACAATCCGATCTGTTTCGTCAGATTGCATCCAGAAAGATCAGGCAGGCCGGACAAGGATGATTGACGATATCCGGGGGCTGACCCGGCGGCGGAAACACACTAATGTCAGCGGATGTGGTCTGATGTTATCGATCTTCGGGAGTTTTACGCACGCCGTCTCGGGCGTACGGCGCAACGCATGGTGCGCGCCAAGCTGCGCCAGATGTGGCCCGATACCAGTGGCCTTCGGGTGCTGGGTCTGGGCTTTGCAACGCCGTATCTGAGCATGTTCCGGGGCGAAGCGGAGCGGGTGCTGGCGGCGATGCCGGCCGGTCAGGGCGTCATGCACTGGCCGCCCAGGGAGCGCAGCCTGACCATGCTGGTCGACGAGACCGAACTGCCGTTGCCGGATCTGAGCATGGACCGGGTGCTGATCGTGCATGCGCTGGAATGCAGCGAACAGGTCAGGCCGTTGCTGCGCGAAGCGTGGCGCGTGCTCGCCGACTCCGGTCGGCTGATCATCATCGTACCGAACCGTCGCGGTCTGTGGGCGCGCTTTGAATCGACGCCGCTCGGCACCGGCCGTCCGTATTCCCGGGGCCAGTTGTCCCGCCTGCTGCGCGACAACATGTTCATGCCGCTCGAAACCAACCGGGCGCTGTTCGTGCCGCCTATTGATCTCGGCATCCTGCAGGGC
>JANRAT010000132.1 GCA_030727885.1 Rhodospirillales bacterium
CGGCGCTTCGCTCGGGACCGGTGGCCCCAACGAGCGGCAAAGCGTCTGGTAGATGCGGGTCTGCCGGCTTGGGTGTTTCTGAAAATTCGCGAACATCCTCAGTCGGCGAGTGAGATCCGTGCACAAGGCGGGTTTTGAGCCGAGTGTAGTTTTTGGTTGTGTCCGTAACGAATAGATGGGCATGGATAGTAAAATATGGTCGAAAGGAACATAACAATACCAAGCAAACGCAAACTTCGCCCGTCCGGGGATGCTCTCCGGGCGTTGGTTGAATCCTCCCTCGATGATGACAAAGCTGAAGACATTGTCGTCATCGACCTCACCGGCAAGACCCAAATGGCTGATTACATGGTCATTGCCTCAGGTCAATCAAGCCGACAAGTCGGCGCAATGGCCGACCACCTCTGCAGGAAAATGAAGGATCTCGGCGTCAAGGAAGTCGCCGTCGAAGGTGCCGGTCAAAGCGACTGGGTGCTGATCGATGCCGGCGATGTCGTCGTCCATCTGTTCCGGCCCGAGGTGCGGGATTTCTACAGCCTTGAAAAGTTGTGGACGGTTCCGGATGTGGCTTCGGTAACAGGCATCGGCGCTCAGCCTTTGTCAGGATCCGTCGCTTAAGGGTGATTCCTGCTCAGGCAAAATTCGCCTGAGCTTTGGAAAACGGGCGAAACAGTGCGGTGCAGCCTATTTTGGCTGCCCATAAAGGATTGTCGACGTGCGGTTGACACTTATCGCGGTCGGACGTGCCAAGCGCGGTCCGGAGCAGGAACTTTTTAACTCATATCTGAAGCGGCTCAGACCGCCCCTTGAACTTATAGAAGTCGAGGAGAAGCGGCCACTTGCCGGCCAGGAACTGATGGCCCGCGAAGCGGAACTGATTGCCGAAAAAATCCCCGACGGCGCTTATCTGGTGGTGCTGGATGAGCGGGGAAAAGCGATGAAAAGCCGTTTGTTTGCAGAAAAAATTGAAGAAATCAGGGATGGCGGCCGCGATCTGGCCTTCATCATCGGTGGTGCTGATGGGTTGGCCGCAGAAATCCGAGAGCGTGGCGATATGATCCTGGGATTTGGCCCGCAAACCTGGCCGCATATGATGGTCCGTGTCATGCTGGCAGAGCAGTTGTATCGGGCTCAGACGATCCTTGCCGGTCACCCATATCATCGCGACTGAGACTGATCTTCGACTTTAACCTGAGTGAGCGGGGTGGTAGTGTCCGCGCTCATTGATGT
>JANRAT010000133.1 GCA_030727885.1 Rhodospirillales bacterium
CACCAGGGTTGGTGGCGACTTCAAAGGCGATCCGGTCGATCCCGTGCGCCGACCATTTGTCTTCCGCTTGCGCCGTCACCTGTGTCACGAAGCGGGCCGTACCGAGCCTGAGCGGTGCCAGCTCGCCGGCCATCGCCTTGTCCAGCGCTGCGGCGGCCTTCTGGCGCTGCGCGCTGAGCTTGTCGGCGGCACTTTTGTAGTTTTTCTTTGCAGCCGCCACGGCAGCCTGCAGCCGTTTGACGTTTTCCCCGCCGGCATCGATATCGGCAAGGTCGGCCTCAAGTTTTTTCTGCACCTCGGCCAGGGCATCGACCTCGACATGGTGTTTCCGTGCCAGTGCGCGCAAAGCAAACAGTCTTTCTTCCGCCACCTCGAGCGCCTGCGGATCCATTTCAAGATCGGCGGTGGCGCGCTCAAGAAAACCGCTGGCATCGGCGACCTCGCTGAGGGCGCGTTGCAGGGCCGACAGGGTCTGGTCTAGACGGCCACCGGCTTTGGGCGCGGCCCGTTCAATTTCATGGACGGCCTTGGCCACTTTGTCTTCGGCGCCGCCCTCACCCGAAAGGACCTGTTCAGCGGCGATGATGGCCGCCGAAATCTGCTCGCCGTGCTGCAAAAGCCGGCGCTTTTCAGCGAGCGTGCTTTCTTCACCAGGCGCCGGGGCCAGGGTCTGCAACTCGTCGACGGCATGACGCAGAAAAGCTTCGTTCTGCAGGGCCAGTCTGGCGGTTTCCTCCGCGGTCTCGAGCGATGTCATCAGATCGCGCAAGTCCGTAAACTTTGCCGCGACGTCGGACACACTGTCATGATGAGCACCGAAGGCATCCAGCAAGACGCGGTGCCCGGACGGATCGAGCAGTCTTTGTGTTTCAAACTGACCGTGAATTTCGACCAGACACTCGCCGACCTGCTTGAGCAAGCCGACGCTGACCGGCTGATCGTTGATAAAGGCCTTGCTGCGGCCATCACTGCCGAGAACCCGGCGCAGGATCAGGGTGTCCTCGTCGGCATCGATACCGTTTTCGGCCATCGTCAGTCGCGACGGGTGCCCGGCGGGCACATCGAAGACGGCGCTGACGCTCGCCTGTTCGGCGCCGGCGCGCAGCATCCTGACTTCGGCGCGATGACCGAGTGCAAGCCCCATGGAGTCCAGCAGGATTGATTTACCGGCACCGGTCTCGCCGGTCAGCACGGCAAGGCCCCCGGAAAATTCCAGATCAAGCTTGTCGATCAGTACGACGTTACGAATGGAAAGCCGGGTCAGCATGTTTGGAAAATTCCCGGAAAAGCGTTTGGCAACAAAATCACCAGACTTTGTACCAGGGTTTCTCTACCGTTTCGGCGCTCGGCTTGCCCTCAAACAGATAATACGAATCCGCATACCATTCGCTGTTCGGGAAGTTATGCCCCAGCACAGCCGCCGTCTTGCGGGCTTCGGCGGTGATCCCCAGGGCCAGATAGGCTTCGGTCAGCCGATGCAGGGCTTCCGGCACGTGCGTTGTCGTATCGTATTTCTCAACCACCGTGCGGAACCGGTTGATGGCAGCCAGGTATTGTTTCTTTTTCAGATAATACCGGCCGATGTTCATTTCCTTGCCGGCCAGATGGTCATGGGTCAGATCGATCTTGATCTTGGCATCCCGGGCATACTGGGATTCCGGAAACCGCTTGATGATTTCGGTCATCGTCCCAAGCGCCAGTTCGGTCATTTTCTGGTCGCGGGCAACGTCTGAAATCTGTTCGTAGTAGCTCAGCGCTTTCAGATAATAGGCATAGGCAACGTCGCGATTCGCCGGATGCAGCTGGATAAAGCGGTCGAGCGCGATAATCGCATCGTCATAGCGGTTGTTCTGGTAATACGAATAAGCCGCCATCAACTCCGCTTTGGTCGCCCATACCGAATACGGGTGCTGGCGTTCGACTTCATCGAATTCCTTAGCGGCGTCCTTGTAGTAGCCGTCTTTCATATAGCTCATGGCGCTGTTGTAGATTTCAGCGACCGGCCGCTCGATGTATTCGGGTTCGTCATTGATGGTGCACGCGCCAAGCGAAACCGCCATCAGGGCCGTTGCGACGCATATCCTCAAAGTTCCACGAACCCGCTGCATTGAACTGACTTTCCCATACCTGTTCCCGGGGCTTGTGCCCGGGCCGGAACATTCACTCTGATCCGTGAACCCGAGTCTCCCGACAGTATATCACGTTCGGGGCGCGAATCTGCAAGCAGAGAGACGCACTTGCAACCGTGTTATTGGTCTGATTGTTCGTGGGGGCGGAAAACCAGCGCTGAAACGAGGCCGTGCAGGCTCAGACGATGGCGTCCATCGGATCTGCGTAGATGCCGCCGTCGACGGCGAAATGCACGGCATCACCGCTGAGAACATCCCATGTCCAGGCGTCATCATCAGCGAAAAGCGCCTGCAGCAGCTTGTTATTGGCGGCATGGCCTGAGCACACACCTTCAAAACGGCCGAGAATCGGCGCACCGGCGAGATAAAGATCGCCAATCGCGTCCAGAACCTTGTGGCGCACGAATTCGTCATCAAAGCGCAGGCCGTCTTTGTTCATGATGCCGTCATGGCTGACGACGATGGCATTATCAAGCGAGCCGCCCTTGGCCAGACCGGCTTCCCAAAGCGCTTCAACTTCGTGCAGGAAGCCGAAAGTGCGGGCCTTGGACAATTCCTTGCGGAATGCACCATTGACGACCTTCAGGCTCATTTCCTGACGTTTGACGACATTGCTGTTGAAATCGATCTGGAAATCCATGACCTGCGTTTCAGCCGGCGAGATCGCAACGTGACCGGAGCCATAACCAACTTCGACCCGCTTGAGGATACGGATGACGCGGCGCGGCGCATTCTGTTCAACGACGCCGGCGTTTTCGATCAGATGCACGAACGGCTCGGAGCTGCCGTCCATAATCGGCACTTCGCCGCCGTCTATTTCGATTTCGACGTTGTCGACACCACAACCGGCCAGCGCGGCCATGACGTGTTCGACCGTACCGATGGTGACACCGTCCTTGTTGCCGAGCACTGAGCACAGACGCGTATCAACGACATGATCCCAGCGAGCCGGAACCACGTTATCAACATCCGTGACATCAATGCGGCGGAAGACGACGCCATGATTGACGCCTGCAGGATGGATCGTCATGGTGATATTATGACCGGAATGAAGGCCGACGCCGGTGCATTTGATCACGGATTTCAAGGTACGCTGACGGACAACGGTTTCTTTGACGGGCTCGGTTGACAGGTCAGTGCGGCTTCCTTGATCGAACATTTAGTCTTGGCCCCCAGGCGGTTGACGCCTCGAAAAAAACAGGATGGTTGTTGAGTGTGTGTGTAGCAACTGCCTCTAATCCACTCAAATCAACATTTGTTTCCGATTGTTACGATATTTGTATTTATAAACAGTTACTTATCAGATGCATATTTCAGCCCGTCCAATGCGGGCCGAGCGTCTGGATGACGGCATTCGGATAGCAACGGGATTCTGCGGCACCAAAAAGGGGCGCCCGAGGGCACCCCTTTTGTTATCGCGGGTTTTTACACCCGTTCCATGCGCCAATCCGTCAGACGATCAGTTGGCCTGACGTCGCAGGAATGCCGGAATATCGAGCAGATCGGCATCGTCATCGACGGCTTCCTGGATACGGTCTTCGGGATCCAGACCGCCGAGCGTCGGCTGCGGCATGGCCTGTGTCGCCACACTTGCGCCGACCGCACGTCCACCACCGCTGGGCGTAATGATTCGCTCAGCCTTGGGCTCACCGCTCTCGCGAGACGGCGGTGTGATTTCATGCCTGGAGCCGCCGGTAACCCGGTCGATGGCCGCTTTGCCGGTCCCCGTAACCAGCTCGAACAGGCTGGTCTTGGTTTTGACTGCCGGTTTTTTCTCTTCCGGTTCCTTGCCGCCCGTGATCCGTGCCGCTTCAGCCATCGGGTCACCATTTTTGGTGATATCACTGCCGGCATCGTCGATGCCAACAGCCGGTTTCGGGATGAAGGCATCCGTCGCGCCGACTTTCGGGGCTGCCGCGACCGGTTCTTCAACTTCCGCTGCCGCTGCAGGACGGATAAATGCCGGAACCGGGGCTTCTGCTTCAGAATCCACCGACATCGGTTCGGTGACCTCTTCGGAGTCATCTTCGACATCGGCTTCGGCATGCGCTTCAACCGCTGCTTCAGCTGCAGCTGCCGGACGAGGCGTGTCCATGATCTGGAAGGCTGATGCCTCTTCGATCATATCGTCTTCAGGCTCGGCAACGGCCGGCTTTGCAGAGGCGGTATCGGCTGCTGCTGCCGGTTTGCTCTCGGTTGCGGCGACGGCAGGCTGTGCTGCCGGTGCACGCCGCATTGAAACGTCAGGCATTTCCGGGCGGATTTGACGAACCATCGGCGCCTGGCTGACCGTCAGGATCTGCGGACGCGGTTGTTCGGCAGCGACCGAATCGATCCCGGTAGCCACAACCGATACCCGCATCAGACCGTCGAGTTCCTTGTCGAAGGCGGAACCGATGATGATGTGCGCATCGTTATCAACTTCACTGCGGATACGGTTGGCCGCTTCATCGACTTCGAACAGCGTGATGTCCATGCCGCCGGTGATGTTGATGAGCACGCCCTTGGCACCCTTCATCGAGGAATCGTCAAGCAGCGGATTGTTGATTGCCGCTTCTGCCGCTTCCATCGCACGACGTTCGCCTGAGGCTTCGCCAGTGCCCATCATCGCCTTGCCCATTTCACCCATGACCGAGCGAATATCGGCAAAATCGAGATTGATCAGACCCGGCATGGTCATCAGATCGGTAACGCCTCTGACGCCGGAATAGAGAACTTCATCGGCCATCGCGAAGGCGTCGGCGAAGGTGGTGTTCTCGTTGGCGATCCTGAACAGGTTCTGGTTCGGGATGATGATCAGGGTATCGACATAGTTTTCGAGGTCCTGAATGCCGGCTTCGGCGATCCGCATGCGATGCGAACCTTCGAAGTGGAACGGCTTGGTGACCACGGCGACCGTCAGAATGCCGCGTTCCTTGGCAGCCTTGGCAATCGCCGGTGCTGCACCGGTCCCGGTGCCGCCGCCCATACCGGCGGCGATGAAGACCATGTGTGCGCCTTCAAGTTCGGACATCACCTTATCAAGGCTTTCTTCGGCCGCGATCCGCCCGACATCGGGTCTGGACCCGGCGCCAAGCCCTTCGGTTACGTCAGCGCCAAGCTGCACGCGACGATCCGTTTTGGCCCGCACCAGTGCTTGCGCATCGGTATTGGCGACGACGAAATCGACTCCCTGCAGTTCCTTGGAGATCATGTTGTTTACGGCATTGCCGCCGGCGCCGCCGACACCAAGAACGGTGATCCGCGGTTTCAATTCCGAGGTATCTCCGCCCCCGGGAACACTAATGTTGATGCTCATGTCAGACTCCGTTTCTGTCGAATTGCTGTGACTGTTTGATCTCATGACGCCGCGTCAATAAACGGCATGAAGGTATGCGTTGATTAATGCCCATCTTAAAAATTCTCCCTTAACCAATAGCCGATCCTGCCCAGCCAACTATTCGGCGGCTGGGGTAAATTCATGGCCGCTTCTATCGGCATTTCCTGTGCCGCAACGGCGTATTCAAGCAGACCGGAAGCGCCCGAAAAGGCAGGTCCGGCAACCGCTTCGGCGAGACCTTCGACCGAGCGCGGGCTGGCGATCCGCACATGGTGCAGGAAAGCCTGTGAAGCCATTTCCGAAATACCGGTCAGCTGCGCGGTGCCGCCGGTCAGCACGATCCTCCCGGCAAGCTGCAGGAAGCCTGCTTTTTCCAGACGTTCACGAACCAGATCAAAAATTTCCTCGACGCGCGGGCGAATGATGCCGACCAGCATCGAACGCGGCACCTGAATGGTACCGGTTTCATCATTTTCACCGACCAGCGGCACCTGAATGACTTCGCTGTCATCCGATGCCGACGGCAGGCAGGTGCCGTAAAGATTCTTCATGCGCTCGGCATGGCCGAACGGGGTCGACAGGCCGCGTGCAATGTCGTTGGTGATGTGATTGCCGCCGATCGGAATGACCTCGGTGTGGATCAGCTCACCGTCAAAGAACAGAGCGATGCCGGTGGTACCGCCGCCGATATCGATGCAGGCCGCGCCCATCTTTTTCTCGTCTTCAACGAGGCATGACAGCGCCGATGCAAATGGCGAGACAACCATCGCATCAACATGCAGATGGCAGCGCTCGACAACGGCATGCAGATTGCGGAGCGGCGCCGTCGCCGCCGTCACCACATGCACATTGACGCCCAGCATCTCGCCGAACATGCCGATCGGGTCACGCACGCCGCGATTGCCGTCGACCGAAAAGCCGACCGGAATTTTATGCACGATCTCGCGGTCTACCGGCGTGTCCTTCAGCAGCACCGTCGGGTCCATCAGTCGGCGCATGTCGTGTTCGGTTATGCCGTGT
>JANRAT010000134.1 GCA_030727885.1 Rhodospirillales bacterium
ATCCTAATTACAGTGCACGACGACTTCATCGCCGACCTTGAAGCGGGTGACCTTGTCGCCGACGGCCCAGACGATGCCAGACGCATCGGAACCGGCAATATGGTATTGGGCTTTATGATAATCGAACGGCGAGATCGGCTGACCGAGTGCGGCCCACACACCATTGTAGTTGACGCCGGCGGCCATCACCATGATCAGCACGTCGTGACTGCCGAGATCGGGCACGTCGACGACTTCACACTGCATGGCGGTATCAGGCTCGCCGTGGCGTTCCTTGCGGATGGCCCAGGCATACATCTGTTTCGGTACGTGACCGAGGGGCGGAATTTCGCCCAGCTCGTAAAGATCTTTTTTCGGCAGATCCGGATACAAATCGATGATTTCGGCGGCTTCAGTCATGGCGCATCCCCTTGCGTTTATTTTCCCAGCCACCCCAAGCCTCCCAACCTGCTGGCGACTTTTGCATGGCTTCACCCGTTACCGAAATGTTGCAATGCAATAGCAGGATTAAACGGAATCTGCTTTCTTCGCAATGCACAATTTGCTAGCGTTTTAAAAAAATAGGGATAAATTGAAATTTAATTACGAATTTTGATTATTCGCGCATATTTGATGCGTCCAGGTGAGGTAAAATGGCAGAAAATTACACACACGTTCCGGCCTCGTCCGCTGGAGACGCTGGCGCAGCAAAATCCGCAAAAGCTGACCGCCCCTGGCTGTTTCGCACCTATTCCGGGCATTCCTCGGCGCGCGAATCGAACAAGCTGTATCGGGCCAATCTTGAGCAGGGCCAGACCGGCCTTTCGATCGCCTTCGATCTGCCGACGCAGACCGGCTACGACAGCGACGATGCGCTGGCTCGTGGCGAAGTCGGCAAGGTCGGTGTGCCGATCTCGCATCTGGGTGACATGCAGGCCCTGCTCGACGGCATCCCCTTGGACAAGATGAACACCTCGATGACCATCAACGCCCCGGCGGCGTGGCTGCTGGCGTTGTATGTGGCAACGGCGGAGCGCCAGGGCGTTGCCCGTGACCAGCTTTCCGGCACCGTGCAGAACGACATCATCAAGGAATATCTGTCGCGCGGCACCTACATCTTCCCGCCGGCACCAAGCATGCGGCTGATTGCCGACGTGGTCAGCTTCACCTACCGCGAAATCCCGAAATGGAATCCGACCAACGTCTGTTCCTATCACCTGCAGGAAGCCGGTGCGACGCCGGTGCAGG
>JANRAT010000135.1 GCA_030727885.1 Rhodospirillales bacterium
GGATGGAACCCGACGGTGGAATTGCACAGCGTCGGCTGGCCCGATCCGTTCGGACCGAGCAGCCCGGTGATCTTGCCGACCGGCACCTTCATTGATATCTCGTGGTTGGCAACGACGCCGCCATAGGATTTCGATACCCCGGATACTTCGATGACATAGTCGGTCATTTCGAGGCCCCCTTATCTTCTACAACGATGCCGAATTTCTCGGGGTATTTTTCCATCAGCCAGCCCATGATGCCCTGCTGGAAGAACACCACATTGATGATGATCAGCATGCCAAGCGCAACCCACTGCCAGCCCAGGAAATAGGTCCATGTGACTTCCTTCAGGGTGTGGAACAGCACTGCACCCAAAACCGGTCCCCACAGCGTGCCCTTGCCGCCCAACAACGTCATGGCGACCATGAAGATACCGAAGGTAACGGTCGGGAAGGCAACCTCGAGCGGCTCGATAAAGCCGGTGATGTTGCCGAAAAGCGCCCCTGAAATACCGAGAAAGAAAGCCGATATGGCCCATCCGATGGTCTTGTAGCGAACGGTGTAGATACCCATCGCTTCGGCTTTTTCCTCGTCGTCACGGATGGCGTTGATGGCAAGGCCGAAGCGCGTCGTATAGACCCACTGCAACGTCGCAAAGGTAACAACCGCGGCGATGAAGCACAGGAAATAGAACGTCATGCCTTTGGCCTGGGCAGAATACGGGAACACCGGCATCGGAATGCCACCACCCGCACCGACCCATTCCCAGGTACCCATCAACTCACCACCGGCGAGTGCGAGACCTAGTGTGCCGATGGCGAAATACGGGCCGCGCAGGCCGAACACCGTCCAGCCAAGGAGAACGGCGGACAGAGCCGCAACGAAACCTGATGCAATGATACCCAGAACCAGACCCTGGAAATATTGGGTGTTGGAGTATTGCACCTCGAGCACGCCTTGTGCTGCCGTGTATTGGCCGACGTCGGCGAACTGCATTATTTGCACGACGGCTGAGGCATACATGCCGATACCGAAGAAGAAGATGTTGCCGAGCGAGTTATAGCCCATCTGACCGCCCATGACGTCCCATGTCAGGGCGAACAGAATCATGACCCAGAGCGTCGCGATCTGGTACTGAAGTGACGGAAACAGGAACGGCATAACGAGACCGAACAACAGCACCGGCAAATGCAGTTTCATACTGAATTTTTTGTTCATGCAAATAATCCGATCTTAGATGACGGCACGGCGCAGCTTGTGCTGCTGGAACTGGCGCCAGACCAGCACAATGAGCAGCAGCCCGACCACCACCACCTGCTGGAATTCAGCACCGAGTACGAACCCGCCGTAATTCTCCATAACGCCGAGGCCAAGCCCTGCCATGATCACGCCGGGCAGATTGCCAAATCCTGCAGCCGTAACAATCACGAACGAGCGGATCGAATGCGAGATGCCATAGAACGGCTGGATCACCCAGATCATCGAAATCAGCGCCCCAGCGGCACCGCAGATTGCCGCATTCAGCGAAAACGTAAATGCGTAGACCTTATCCGTATCAATCCCCATGACCCTGGCCGCCCGCGCATCCTGCGCCGTTGCCCGGATTGCCTGTCCCATGCGGCTTTTCTTCATGAACAGAACAACGGCAAGAGCCAGCAAAGCGCAGAGGATCAGAGCAATTATTTTGATTTGTGCCAGCGTGACCGCGTTGTCGAACAATGAGAGTATCGGGAAACCGGCATTCGCGGTCTGCACTTCAGGACCGAACAGCAGATTAAGAACCTGCGCCAGAACGATCGCCAGACCGAACGTCGCCAGCAGCGACGTGAACAATTCCTTGTCGATGACGCGCCGGATGATCGTCACATAGACGACCCAGCCGAAACCGAACATAAATACAATCGCAACCGGCACTCCCCAGAGCGGATGAATGCCGTGGTTGCCAAGCCACCAGGCGATATAGCCACCCATAATGACAAAATCACCCTGTGCCAGATTCTTGACGTTCATGACGCCCCAGACGAGCGCCAGACCGTAGGCTGCGAGCGCATACGTTGCGCCGATGAACAAACCGTCAAGCAACAGCTGGATGTTGAAAACCGGCGCCGCCACCAGCACCATTATGTTGTCAAACATGGCCGCATCACCTCTCTGTGTATCTTTGTTATTATTTTATGATTAGCCAAATGAAGCGCACACCCGCCCTGGCATCAGCCGGGACGGGTGTGCGGCTCAATTCAAAGGGCAAGACCCTCAGTTGGCCGAGGCTTTACGCGGCCACTGAAGCGGATGCGACGCATACTTTGACGGCGCAACCACATTGTACTGACCGTCCTGTATCTGGCGCAGCACCATCGGTTTGGCGGTGTTGTTGCCTTCAGGCGCAAACTTGATCGGACCATAGAACGTCATCATGTCTGTTGCAGACAGCGCATCACGCACCTTTTTCGGGTCCAGTGAACCGGCACGCTCTAACGCGTCGGCATACACCAGAACCGCAGCGGTCGCCTGTGCCGTCTGATAAGGAACGTTCTTGTAGCTCGGAAACTTTGCCTTGACCGCCTTGTCGTAGCCCGAGGCTGAACCAAAGTACTTGTCTGAGTACGTCAGTGTTTCAGCCCACTGCGTCGGGCAGAGGAAGCCGTTCACGGTTCCCGGGAAGTTCGTGGTGATCTTGGCACCTTCACAATGGGTCAGCGCAATCATCGGCACGTCGATCTTCATTTCGCCGATCTGACGAGCTGCCGTTGCCGCGCCCTTGTTGTGTCCGGAGATGACCAACAGGTCGGGCTTCAGCGCCTTGACCTTGGTCAGGGTCGCAGAGATATCGTTGAGGTCGCGGGGCATTTTGTCGTCGAGAACGATCTTCATGCCGTACTTCTCTGCGTCAGCAAGAACACCGGCGCGCACGTCGAGCGAGAAAGGATCATTCTCGAACGCCATGGCTATTTTCACATCCGAGGCCTTCTTGCCATTCTTCTCGGCAACTTCGGCCGCCAGTCCGATCGCGCTTGCCAGATACAGCTCGGACGTCGACAGCACCGCAAACGTGTATTTGTAGCCCTTGTTGAACAGCGAGCGGGCTGCGCCTTCGGCTTCGACCATCGGGATTTCATATTTTTCCACGACCGGAGCTGCCGCCGTCGTCGTCGCCGACGAATACGGTCCCAGGACAAATTTCACGCCGTCCTGATTGATCAGGCGCTCCAGCAGCTGCGCGGTACGCAGCGGCGTCGATTCATCGTCGTAGTATTTGACTTCAAGTTTGTACTTCTTGCCGCCGACATTGACGCCGCCCATTTCGTTGACCTTGTCAACGCCCATGTTTTAGCCGTTCTGCGTGTCAATGCCATTACTGGAATACTTCCCGGTCAGCGAATTGGCGGAACCAAGGACGATCGTATCTCCATCAGCCTTGACGCTGATTGGCATCGCAAAGGCGACGCCTACAGAAAATGCTGAAGCCAATACCGCCGTCGTGAGACGTGATTGCATGATGTGAGTCCTCCCAGACTGCTATGTTCAGGGGCTTTTGCCCTCTGCAGATTTTATTTTTTACAACCCCGATATTTTAACCGGGACCATTTAATCGCCAAATACTTTAGCAAGGGAATCCGTACTTGCAAGGTTGGTGTGCAATTTAAGGTGACGTCCATAAAGTCTTCACAAACAACCATTCAGTCAGTTTCTCATTCAAGCCCTCTCGACATTTTAAATCATTAGCAACAGAAATTTCCTGTCTCTGCCGCACCCAATGCCTCACCCCCGCCCGGCAAACGGCATCTTCGTCGCCATCACCGTCATCGAGAAAATATTGGTGTCGAGTGAATAGCCGGCCATGTGCACCACCGCCCGGCCGACATCATCGACATTCATCATCGGTTCAGGCTTGATCTCGCCGTTTGCCTGCTTGACTCCCTTGGCCATGCGGTCGGCCATCGGCGAGGCGGCGTTACCGATATCAAGCTGACCGACGGCGATGTTGTATTTGCGGCCGTCCAGCGATGCCGTCTTGGTCAGACCGGTGACGGCATGCTTGGTCGCCGTATAAGGAATGGAATCGGGTCTCGGCGTATGCGCCGAGATCGAGCCGTTGTTGATGATCCGTCCGCCCATCGGGTCCTGTGCCTTCATCGTGCGGAAGGCCGCCTGCAGACACAGGAACGAGCCGGTCAGGTTGACGTCGACGACGGTTTTCCACTGCTCAAAGCTGAGATCCTCCAGCAAGATGCCCGGTGCGTTGGCCCCGGCATTGTTGAACAGCAGATCAAGCCGGCCGAATTTTTTGACGGTTTTGGCGAACAGCGCTGCGACCTGATCGGGATCGGAAACATCGGTGGGTATCGCCAGCGCACGCTCGGGCGCTTTCATCAGTGATATGGTCTCGGCCAGGGCGTCGGCCCGTCGCCCGGCCAGTACCACCGTCCAGCCGTCTTCGTTCAGCGCCAGTGCCGTCGCCCGCCCGACGCCCGATCCGCTGCCCGTGACGATGGCGATTTTCGATGTTGCCCCCATGGTGTCCTCCATTAATTTTTAAAAAGTGTGGATTAACAAACGTGCTTTGAACATCGTTGCCAACCCGCAATACAATGATATCGGCAAGGATGCCCGCAAGGACAAGGAGAAGTTGATGATCACCCTGCTCGACGATCCGATTTCCGGCAACGGCTACAAGGTGCGTCTGATGCTGGCGTTTCTGAACCAGCCCTATACCTATAAAATATTCAGCGTCCTGAAGTCGGAAACCCGGACGCCGGAATTTCTCAAGATCAATCCGAACGGACGCATTCCGGTGTTGCTGCTGGAAGACGGCACGGTGCTGCCGGAATCCAACGCGATCCTGCATTATCTGGCCGCGGGTACGGCGTTCCTGCCGGCCGACCGTCTGCATCACGCGCAGGTTCTCAGCTGGATGTTCTTCGAGCAGTATTCTCATGAGCCCAATATCGCGACGCTCAGGTTCTGGACGCATCTGCCCGAACTCGATGCCGTGCAGCAGGCGCAGATTCCCGGCAAACGCGCCGGTGGCGAAGCTGCCCTGAAACTGATGGACGCGCATCTGGCCAAACATGACTGGCTGGTTGCCGGCATGCCGACCATCGCCGACATCGCCCTTTATGCCTACACCCACGTCGCCGACGAGGGTGGCTTTGATCTCACACAATACCCGGCCGTACAGGCGTGGATTTCACGCATCGAAGGCCTGCCGGGGTATGTGCCGTTGGCAGCACATGATTAAAATTCTGGGCCTATCGCCATCGGAAGACTTAATGGATCCCAAATCAAGTTTGGGATGACGCGGTTTCTCTATCAAAAACTCTTCATTCCCGCACGGTTTCAGCCCTTCGGCCGGAACTTCAGCGACACGCCGTTGATGCAATAGCGTTGGCCAGTCGGTTGCGGGCCGTCCGGAAAGACGTGACCGAGATGTCCGTCGCATTTGGCGCAGTGCACTTCGGTGCGGGTCATGAAGAAGCCCTTGTCGACTTCCTCCTCAATCGCATCATCGCTGACCGGCTGATAGAAACTCGGCCAGCCGGTGCCGGATTCGAATTTGGTCTCAGAAGCAAACAGATCGGCTCCGCAGCCTGAACAGACGAACATGCCTTCGCGCTTTTCAGCCAGCAGGACGCGGCTGGTGCCGGCCCGTTCGGTGCCCTTCATGCGGACAACCTTGTACGCATCAAGGCCGAGCTGCTCCATCCATTCCTGTTCCGTCTTGGTTACTTTTTCAGCCATGGGTCACCTCCTGTTTGCCTGTCGGAGATAGTCCTGCCAACCGCCGACTTCCAGTCAATTCTGTCCCAGCGCACGGAATTGTGAGCAGATCAGAACCGGCCGTCATAGGCTTTTCTGCCGATCGGACAGGCGATCAGCGTGAACGTATCGGCCTTCAGCCCGTCCGCAATGGCGGCTTCAAGCGTGGCGCGGTCGCTGGCGGTAACGCCGATGCCGCCCATCACCTCGGCCAGTCTGGCGAAGTCCGTACTGCCGAAATCGACGCCCAGATTGTCCTGAGTGTTGGCGCGCTGTTTCAGCTCGATCAGCGACAGCGACTGATCGACGAAGACAACGATCACCACCGGCAACTTCATATCGCGCAGCGTCGCCAGCTCGCCCATGATCATTTCCATGCCGCCGTCACCAGTAAACGCAATCACCGGCTGATCGGGGTTGGCCAGTTTGTGGCCCATCGCCAGCGGCAGGGCGCAGCCCATGGTGCAGCGTCCGGTCGATTGCGTCAGCGTGCGCGGCACGAAGCAGGCCCACTGCGGGCTCCGCAAAATCCGGTGCGCACCGGTATCGACCGCGGCAAAACCTTCTTTCGGAAACGCCTTACGTGCAGCATCGATCACCGCCGCCGGGCCCCAGACTTCATCGCGCGGAAAGGCCTTGCGCAAAGTTTCCTTCATTGCGGCAACGTCGCCGCCGGTCCACGTCGCATTGCC
>JANRAT010000136.1:0-5843 GCA_030727885.1 Rhodospirillales bacterium
GAGATGAGCAGGCGGCGAGAATGAGCAAAGAAACTGCACATAAAATTATTTTATAAAATTTCTTGAACATGGTTTTGTGTTCTGCCGATCAAAGGTAGTTATATTATTTCGTGAACTGAGATCTAATGACTGTGGCCTCAGAAATGCGGGGCCTTTAATTTACCTATTCCGTGCCGTGTTTTCGCCACAACTCCGATTGATAATTCTGAATATCCTAAAAATAGTTTGGGATTAATAATTTTAACAGTCGTGAGGCGCAGATGGCAAACAGTGGCATCACTTGGATTGATACGATATTCGATTGGGCAGTTATCGCCTTGGTCGAGTTGGCTAAGTTTCTTGGCATCACCTACGAAGAGATCAACGTCTGGCTGTTCTGCGTAGCATGGCCCCTGCTCACCCTCGCCTTGATCTTCTGGGCAGGTTCACTGTGGCGTCAAAACCGTCAGCTTCGGAGGCAGGTCAATGCTTAGGAAATCCCTTAACGTTATTGGCATTGCCGTCCTTGGCGCAGTGTTTGCTCTAGGGGCATTGGCTGTCTCGGTCGTCTATATAATTCCGGAAATGCTTGCTCATGAACCTGAGCATAAGATCGCCTTAAACAGCATTTCCTGTCCTCCGGGGATGGTTGAGAACATGCAAACAGGTAGGTGCAGTATCTCTGACGAGAGTATGACAAGAGTCGCAATCGCTTTTGCTCAACTCGAAGAGAAGCTTTCTCACAGAATTGACCGTGACCCAGTGTTTGTCCGGACGTTGGCACAGAACGCACGACAGGATGCTGAATTATCTTTCAAACTATTCCATCTTGCAGCCGTGATGGGTGATGCAGAGAGCCAGTTCATCCTTGGCGCAATGCTAAGTAATGGCGAAGGAACGAAAGACGATGATCATGAATCATTGCAGTGGCTGTATGAGTCAGCGCAAAGGGGTTTCAGCAAGGCCCAGCTGAGAATTTCCTACATGCTGTCTGCGGGGGAGTTTATTGAGAAGGACGAAGTAGAGGCGATTAACTGGCTAAAGCGGGCAGAGAAATCCGTCCCGTTTGCCAAGCCATCTTACACAGGAGCCTGACTTGGTAGCGCCTAATTCATGGCCCCTCGTGCGTTTGGCAAAGAAGCTAATCATCAGTCTTGTTCTCCTGTCGATGCTCAGCGTTTATGGCCTGTATCGACTGAACAGCTTAAATTCGACACCAATAGAGCAAGCTAATTTCTCATGGGTCAACAAGGCAGAAATCTATGTTCTCGGCATCGTGATGTCCGCGATTGCGTATCCTATTTATCCTGAAGTCGCGCGTCAGCACATGATGATGTACCGGCCATTTGAAAAGGGTCCAAAGGTAATTGAGGATGGGTTCTTTTTAGGCTCGCTTGTCGTTCAAGACGCTATCCAGAAAGCCAAACGTCTCAATCATCCGTACCGACTAGCTTGGCCAGCGAGCGCTTATAAACTTTCCTTTGACCCTTCAGCCTATCAGGAAGCCAGGATCGCCCTCGCTTTAAATGGTGGGTAGCCAACTACGGGACCGCAAGCGTAAAGCGGGTCTATGGAGACTGGACAAAACCCAACCTCAATGGCTGGAAAAGCTGTCTCCTCGAACACTCCATTCAGCCTGTCCAGCAATTCGCCTATACGACCGGCAAGAATGCCACTGATGGGGCGATGATAATTGACGCCATGGACCTGCTCTATACGGGGCGGTTTGATGGCTTTTGCATCGTTTCAAGCGATAGCGATTTTGCCCGCCTCGCGGCACGCATCCGTGAACAGGGCGTAACCGTCTACGGCTTCGGGGAACGCAAAACACCTCGTCCGTTCATTACGGCTTGCGACAAGTTCGTTTATTTCGATGTTTTGAATTCGACAGATGATGAAACATCAACGACTGCCGCCGCACAAAAGAAAGCCAAGGAAATGGCGACCAAGAATGCCAAGGATAAAACCTTGCTCGCCATGCTGCGAAACGCTGCCGCTGCTGTCTCCGATGACACCGGGTGGGGCAATCTCGGTGCTGTCGGCAGCCATGTTAACAAACAGTCGCCTGAATTTGATTCCCGCAACTACGGCTTTGCTCGGTTGAGCGACCTGGTCGAAGCGACCGGACAATTCGAAATGGATCGTTCCGGTAAAGTGCAAAAAGGCATACGGATAAAAGCCAGATCCAAGTGATGGCCGGGCTATAAACTCGCCAACGCCGCCGGGTGTGCGAGCAATATGTTGTAAATATAGGTCGGGTCCGGGGTGTTGTCCGATAACAGCAGTATCGGTGGCGAGCCATCCTTGTTTGGCAGACAAACCACAAAGCCCAGTTCTCTGGCCAGGGTGAACAACCCCCCGATTGTTTCACCCATTTCTTCAAGCCCGGTTATGTTGACCTCGGCAATAATGAAATCGACAGCACCGGTTTTGAGCAACGCGCGTGCACCACGCAGGATTTTTGCTTCAGCCCCTTCCGTATCGATCTTGATCAACCGTACGTGAGAACAATCAAAATCGTTCATCAATGATTGAAGCGTCATCGACCGAACCGTCATGCTTTCGGGGTTGTCTCTGGTCTTTTGATTTAAAGGATGTGCTGACGGGTCCCAAAGCGCGTGCCCGCCGTCGTTGTCCTTATTGAGATAGAACGTCGCCTCGCCATCCGTATCACTGATCACGCTCTTAACGGGGTGAATATGATCCAGTTTGTTCAGATTTATATTGTGATCCAGTTGAGCATAATTTTCATCTGTTGGCTCAACGGCGATGACCTTGCCATCAGGCCCGACAACGAAGGATGCCAGCAATGAGAAAAACCCGATATGCGCGCCAACATCGATAAAGGTATCACCGGGGCGCAGGGCGCGGAATAAAAATTTGCTGGTCGCCGCTTCATATGCACCGGTCTGCTGCAATTCTGCTAAAATTGACTGATGCACGGGTGAGTCGAGATCAAAGCGAATATGAAGTTTGCGATCCCCAATATTCAAATCGAGTTCAAATTCTTTCATTTAAACCTTACCTGACGTGAGGTGTCATATCGTCGCCTTGCGTGTCGGGCACACTTTAACAACCAATCGGTAATCTTAGACAGTTTATGCCGGTTCACCAATTGATTTGAGGGCGCCGATCAGTATCTGTGATCGGATAACAACGCATCTGTACACGCGGCGGCAATGGAAAGATCAGGGTCCGTCATCGGCAACAGTGTCGCCCAACCCGCCTGGATCAGTATCTTTGTGCCATTGTGACCCGGTGCATCTTTGATCTGCGCCAATATCTTTGAAAAGTTCGGATCGTGTAAGGCCTGATCGATACAATGCGGCACCAGAACCTTGATGACCTCTTCACGCACCGCACTGACGGTGGCCCGCTCTGCACCGCGATCTGTCATCCAGCCGCCGAGCGAGAACCCGATGATGATCGTCGCCGCGCAGCCGGCTACCGCGCCGATAAGGCTGTACAAAAGACGTCCGTAAATTTCCATCTGTCTGACCCGAAGTGTTGTGAAGATATCTGGCGCACGCTGCACGGTTTCGCTGTTGCAGCGTCTTGTATCGGACACTTGCGCGGGCGTGGTGTTCAGATCGTCCGGGCGCTGACGTATTCAGCTGATCTGCGCGTAGCTTTATAATCTAAAACAAGAAATAAACTACCTGCATTATACTTATAAATATCAATAATAAACCATGCACATTATATCATACTTATGTATTTACAGATAAATAATTTGTATCAGGTCTGTTTACCCCTCGTTTCGCATTGACCAATTCAGGATTTTATTGATCTCTGCGGCGGAGAGCCGCCGTTTCGATTTGAATGCAATGCCGAAAATCTGCCTTTGCGGTGCAAGGGTTCACGGCGCCGTCAAAAACCCCTCACGCTTGCAGGCGCGAGGGGTTTTGTCATTCAGGCCAGCAGCAGCACAATACCGGCGACAGCCGTGCCGGCACCCATTGAGCGGGCCAGCCAGTCACCCTGCCGTTGCAGCTTCGCGACCCCGAAGCCGAGCCCGACACCGCCGACATGCAGCAGCACCGTCGCAACAGCAAAGCCGCCGGCGTAGGCCGCTGCACCGGCATTGCCGATCTCGGCACCATGCGCATAGCCGTGAAAGACCGCAAATGCCCCGACCACCAGTGCCGATGAGGCGACGGGCAAGCGCACCGCGAACGCGATCAGCAGACCCAGCGTTACCACAGACGCCAGGATCACCGGCTCGACATACGGCAGTGCGCCGCCTGCAAGGGCAAAGGCGAAACCAATGCTCATCATCGCAACAAAGCTGCAGGGCACTGCCCAGACGGCACGCCCGCCGATACGATATGCCCAAAGCCCGACCGCAACCATCACCAGAATATGATCAAGCCCGAACAGCGGATGGGCAAAGCCGGCTGCCATTGATCCGCGTTCGCCGGCAAGCAGGTGTGCGCTCGCCGGTGCAATGCCGGAAAGCGAAAAGACAGCGCATAAAATCAAAAGTCGACGTATCATTTTTTGTCCCTCATTTGGTCAACAAGACACCCGGAATTCGGTCGTGTCTCTGGTTCAAACAGTGCAGACAGAGGTTTCTGCCTGCACACGAAAAAGGGGCGGTTTCGTAATCGGCCCCGCCCCTTGTCCGATCAGCTGCCGTGCTTCATGCCCGGCATATTCATATCGTGTTCCGGCGTTTTTGCGCCGACGTCCTGAACAATGAATTCAATCTGGATGGCGCCGGCCTTTTCGAATACCAGCGTCAAAGGCAGCTTCTCACCCTTAACGAATGGCTTCTTCAGGCCCATGAACATGATGTGCAGGCCACCCGGTTGCAGGGTCGTCGGCGTACCCGGCTCTACGTCGATGCCGTCAACGCGGGTCATCTTCATGACCCCGCCTTCCATCAGGTGCGTATGGATTTCAGTGCGTGACGCCAAATCCGATTTGACGTCGATCAGGCGGTCGGTCTTGTCGCCCATGTTGGCGAGGGTCATGTATGCGGCCCCGGCTTTGGCCGGCCCGGCACTGGCCCGGGCCCATGGCTGTTCCACCATGATCCCGCCATGCTTCATATCCGCGGCGAAAGACTGCGATGCCATCAGCAAAAAGCTGCATACGACGGCGGTAAGGAATAAACGCATTTTTAGTGCTCCTGTTTACTCTGAGAGTTGAAGTTAAAGGGTTTCAGCCTGATAAAGGCGGCGGTTCAGCAGCATGCTGCCCTTCAGGCCATGCATGGTTTTGGCAATCGCCAGCACAGCCAGATCAATCAACGGCTCGACGACGATAACCAGCATGTAGGCAGAGCCGAACGACAGTACGCTCGATAGATTTTCAACGCCGAAGCCATGACCATAAAGCGCCCAGAAGGCCACCCAGGTCACGATGCCGGCCTGATACATCGTCGACAATGCCAGCGCCTGTCCGTATTTTACATCCGTATAGGCGGTTCTTTTCGGGATAATCTTACCGGCCAGCAGGCTCATGGCGTAGAGCGGGACCAGCAGGGTCGTCACGTTCATGCCGTACTGCGGCAGATCGAAGGGCGCGAAAAACAGCCCCTGGGCAAGCAGACCCAATGCCAGACCAAGCGCTGCCGGTCCGGCACCGAAAATAAGAAACAAGGTTGAACCCAGGATCAGATGGACTTCCGACACACCGACCGGGTAATGCGGCAGGACTTCAAAAAAGCCGAAGACCAGCGCCGTCGTTGCGACGGACCGCGCCGCCAGTGACGTGATCCCACCATCATGCCTGATGGTGTCGGTGGCCAATTTGGCAGCCAGCCCGATCGAGCCGACAGCCGTCACGTAGCTGACAATGAGTTTCGCGCCGGTAACGACGCCAGGTTCCATATGCATAGTTTTTTCCTTTCCAAGCAC
>JANRAT010000136.1:5853-6426 GCA_030727885.1 Rhodospirillales bacterium
GCAGAATGCCGGCGACAGTTCAGGTCATTGGTCGGGCAGGTCTCCTGACTCACGCTTTAACACCGATCTTCCGCCTTCCCAGGTTTTCACCCAGTGGCATAATGGAAGCGGCTGGCGCTCACAGTTGCGAGGGCAGTCACGGATCAGGACCCAGATCGGTCATCCCTACCGTGGTCCCTATTAATCCAGCAGACTTGGTCTGCTTAGAACCCGATGCCTAACCCTACGCCTCAGGTTTCATGAAATCAATTTGTAAAAACTGCATATCCGACCTGATGATCCGTTCGGCGCTATGAGCCTTCCTGTTGCATTTGCCCCAAGCGTCCCTTAGGTCGTGTATGCTAGAATGCGCGAGACAATACCTGACACCGAAGGAATTATTCGTTGAGCCCTGCTGCCCGCACCGTCACCGCCAAGGATAACGCCCCGTTCGTGGTCGCGGCGCTGTATAAATTCGTCATCCTGCCGGATTTCGAAGCGCTGCAGGCGCCGCTGGCCGACGCCTGCCACAAGGCCGATGTGTGCGGCACGCTTTTGCTGGCCCGTGAAGGCATCAACGGCACCCTCGCCGGC
>JANRAT010000137.1 GCA_030727885.1 Rhodospirillales bacterium
CCAAAATGTTTAAAAGATAAAGCACTATCCCCTCATCAAAGTTTATAATATACAGAAGTACCGCGACGACTGGAAAGTGGTCGATGATCCGCTCGGTCAGGGGCATGGCCGGATTTTGCTGATCCCGGCGATCCAGCCCGATGTCGCGATCATTCACAGCCCGCTTGCCGACCGCGACGGCAACGTCTGGATTGGCCGCCGCCGCGAACTGGCGACGATTGCGCATGCGTCGAAAACCCTGCTGGTCACGGTTGAGAAAATTCAGGACGAAAGCCTTTTGGCCAGCGAAGCCAGTGCAGCAGGCACGCTGCCTGGCTTTTATGTGACGGCGCTCGCCGAAGCGAAAATGGGTGCCCTGCCGCTGGGTCTGGTTGAGCATTATCCCGCCGATACCGACGCGCTCACGGCCTATGCCCGCGAAGCACGCACCGAGGAAGGCTTTCAGGCCTATCTGCAGCGCGAAGTCTTTGCCACGCGGGCAGCAGCGGAATGAGCTATTCTCGCGATGAATTCCTGATCACGGCGATTGCCCGGCTTTTGGAAACCGATGACGTGCGTCACGTTGCCGTTGGTGCGGCGTCGCCGATCCCGGGTGCCGCGGCGCTGCTGACACGCAAGGTCAAGGGCGGCACGCCGCGGGTTTCGCTGATCCATGGCAAGGCGACCAATCCGTTCTGTGACGGCGGCCGGGAAATCTTCGACGCCGCCGGGCAGGGACGCATCGACGTGTTCTTTCTGGGCGGTGTGCAGATCGACGGTTCGGCCAACCTGAACCTTGTCGGCACCGGCAATTACCCAACCGTCGACAAGCGTTTTCCGGGCTCGTTCGGCTCGGCCTTCATGTATTTCACGGTGCCCAAGGTGATCCTGTTCCGCCCCGAACATTCGCGGCGCGTGTTCGTGCCCAAGGTCGATTTCATCTCGGCCCCCGGTGTCAGCGATCCGGACGTGCATCGCCCGGGCGGGCCCAAGTATCTGGTTACGGAATTGTGCATCATGGCCTTTGATTCAGGCCGTGGCCGCTTCCGCCTTGAAAGCGTCACCCCCGGCCGCACGGTCGAGGAAGTGCTGGATAACACCGGCTTTGAATTCGATATCCCGGAGCATGTGGCGGTGACGCCGGAACCGGAAGCGGACCGCCTCGCATTGCTTCGTTCCTCGGTCGGGGTCGAGGTTGCCGATACCTATCCGGCCTTTGCCCGAGACGTGCTCGGGGTCGCCG
>JANRAT010000138.1 GCA_030727885.1 Rhodospirillales bacterium
GGACGGAAACGCACCGGCAGATCGTCGACTTCGAAGAACGCACGGCAGAATTCGATCAGACAGCCCTTCAGGTGACCCATGTGCGAAGTCTTGTTGATGACCAGACCTTCGACCTGATGGAACATCGGTGAATGCGTCGCATCGTAATCGGAACGGTAGGTGCGGCCGGGCGTGATGATGCGGATCGGCGGTTTTTGTGCCGTCATGGTGCGGATTTGCACCGGACTGGTGTGGGTGCGCAGAACCTTGCGCTCGCCATGTTCGCCCGGCAGATAGAAGGTGTCGTGTTCCTGGCGCGCAGGATGATCGGCGGGAATGTTCAGCGCCGTGAAGTTGTGCCAGTCGTCTTCAATGTCCGGCCCTTCGGCGACGGAGAAGCCCATTTCGCCGAAAATCGCAACGATCTCGTCGATGGTCTGGCTGATCGGGTGAATGGTGCCGGTCGCTTCGGGCGAAACCGGCAGGGTGACGTCGATCTTTTCGGTCAGCAGCCGGCGGTCGAGATCAAGATCGGCAAGGGTGGTTTTCTTGGCGTCGAGGGCTTCGGCAATTTCATCCTTGAGCGCGTTCAGCGCCTGACCGGCGGCCTTGCGGTCATCGGCGGCCATCTGGCCGAGGCCCTTCATCATATCGGTGATGCGGCCTTTCTTGCCGAGCACCGAGACGCGCAGTTCTTCAAGCGCGTCAACGGTTTCAGCGGACTTGATGTCGTTCAGGAGTGTTTGGCGCAGTTGGTCCGGCGATTCCATGATTTCCCTGCCTTGCCTGCAAATACGAGAAAGGGAGTAACGCCCTAGGCGCTACCCCCGTCCCAAAACTAGAGCCCCGTAAAGTGGGACGTTTAAGCGTTCTGGCTGAGAGCGGCCTGGGCCTGTTCTACCAGTGCTTTAAATGTCTCCGGATCGTTCATGGCGAAATCGGCGAGAACTTTACGGTCCAGCTCAATACCGGCTTTCATCAAGCCGTTGATGAACAATGAATAGCTGATGCCATATTCCCGGGCGCCAGCGTTGATCCGCTGAATCCAGAGGCTGCGAAACTGCCGTTTCTTTTGACGACGGTCGCGATAAGCATATTGCAGACCTTTTTCGACACGCTCGATGGCAATGCGGAAGTTGGTGCTGTTACGGCCCCGATACCCTTTGGCGAGTTTCAGAACTTTTTTGTGACGGGCGTGCGACGTTTTGCCGCGTGATACACGTGCCATTATCTAAT
>JANRAT010000139.1 GCA_030727885.1 Rhodospirillales bacterium
TGCGTCGAGTTCATTCACACCGCCACCCTGCTGCATGACGATGTCGTCGATGAAAGCGAACTGCGCCGCGGCATGCAGTCGGCCAACGCGATCTTCGGCAACAAGGCCAGCGTTCTGGTCGGGGATTTCCTGTTTTCCCGTTCGTTCGAGTTGATGGTTGAAGACGGCTCGCTCAAGGTTCTGGGTATTCTCAGCCGCGCCTCCTCGGTAATCGCCGAAGGGGAAGTGCTGCAGTTGCTGACCACCAACGACACCGAAACCGGCGAAAGCCAGTATCTGGAAGTCATCAAATCGAAAACGGCGCAACTGTTTGCCGCCGCCTGCCGCATCGGCGCCGTCGTTGCCGAACGTCCTAAGGTCGAGGAAGACGCGCTTGATTCCTTTGGCATGAATTTGGGTATCGTCTTTCAGCTGATCGACGACGTGCTGGATTACCGCGCCGATCAGACCAAGCTCGGTAAAACCGTCGGTGACGATTTCCGCGAAGGCAAGATCACCCTGCCGGTCATTCTTGCTTTCCGCCGCGGCAATGATGAAGAGCGGACGTTCTGGCGCCGTACGCTGGAAGACCTTGAACAAACCGACGACGATCTGGCACGCGCCATCGAACTGATGGAAAAGCACGGTGCCCTGTCAGACAGTGTCGACCGGGCACGCCATTACGGCGCCATTGCCCGCGATGCGCTGGGGATTTTCAAGGAATGTCCGGAAAAGCGGGCGCTGATCAATCTGATCGATTTCTGCATTCAGCGCGTGCACTGAGTTTAAAGCCCGGGCCTCAGTCGATCTTGGCCGTCCTGGATTTCTCGCCGTCGTAATCGACAATGCCCAGATCCAGCGCATAACAGGCGAGACGCACGGATTTCGGTATCTTGACGCTTTTACCCTCGCGCTCGCCCTTTTCATAATACTGGATCATGCGCGGCTTCAGCCCGAGCAGATCGGCCAGATCTTTCTGAGAAAGCTTGCGGGCCTTCCGCCATTTCTTGAACTTTTTGCCGTTCATCTGCATCCCTCTGCCCAGTCGGAGGATTTTACGCACAAAGTGCAGATTCTCAAGCCCGCTTTCACCCGAGCACGGTAAATTCACCGGCCCCGGTCAGGACCATGTTTTTTTGCGCGGCGCCTGTTCGCGTTCTTGCTCTTGGCCCCGGGCAAGGCTATAAAACGCGCCGCATCTAGACGGAGTGTAGCTCAGCCTGGTAGAGCACTGCC
>JANRAT010000140.1 GCA_030727885.1 Rhodospirillales bacterium
GCCTGAAAGAATCTGACTAGAAACGCCGGCGAGGAATCAAACGCCCGGGATTTCGCCGTGGAGACAATCGGCATTCACGGCGCCCATGCTGGTCAAGCCAAGCTGAGCCAGGGTGATGCTGATGTCGCTCGCCGTTACATCGACGAATTGCTGAAGGCCTCGCTCGCCGCCGGCTGCAATCGCGTAGAGAAAAGGCCTGCCCATAAATACGAAATCGGCCCCGAGCGCGTATGCCTTGACGACGTCTTCTCCGCTGCGAATACCTGAATCATAAAATAACTGGAAATCCGGTCCGACGGCCTGGCGGATGCGCGGTAACATAACAATCGGCGGCGGCGCACTGTCGAGTTGGCGCCCGCCATGGCTCGATACGATGATGCCGTCGACACCGCGTTCTTTCATGGCTATCGCATCATCCGGATTGAGTACGCCCTTGATAACGAGCTTTCCTTTCCAGACGCTGCGAATACGTTCAAGCAGTGCCCAGTCAGCCCCGGCGCGGCTGGTGTGCCGGTCAAACTTCGCATGCTGGCCACCGAAGTTGGCCATATCAGGCTTGCCGTAATACAGGCTTGATAGCGACCACGAGGGGTGCAGGGCGAAATCAATAAATTGTTTGAGGCCAATGCGGAAGGGCATTTTGAAGCCACGCCTGAGCTCGCGCAGGCGGCGCCCCACTTCCGGAACATCTACGGTCAGTATAAGTGTTTCGTAACCGGCACTTTCGGCGCGCTGGATCAGGCTCATGGATGCTGCTTCGTCGCCACTGAAATAGAGCTGAAACCAGGCGCTGCCTTGTGCTTCCTTGATAATGTTTTCCAGCGAAGTTGAGGCGACGGTCGAGACACCTTGCGGTATTTTCCGGGAGGTGGCGAGGCGCGCCAGCATCAGATCGGCACCTGGTCTTGATAGATTGCACATGCCCATCGGGCTTATGCCAAAGGGCAATCCGGTGTCTTTGCCGAACACTTGAACGCCGAGGCGCCGCTGCTCAACATTGTTGAGCACGCGGGGCATCAGGCGGATGCCCCTGAGGGCATCACGGTTCAGTTGTTCACCAAATTCGCTTCCGGCCGCGCCGTCAATATAATCGAAAACCATCCATGGCAGATAACACCTGGCCAATCGCCGTGCGTCATCGAATGAATGGATCTCGGTGTCAAACAGCATCGGTTTGTTAATCCAGATTTTATCGTCTTGGATTAAGCGTTGCGGGCCTTAAGCTCACCCATGAAACGATCGCGGATTGTGACGGGATCCATGGTGATGACCGGTACCTTGATATTGCCCGACTCACACTTGCAAACGATAACCGTCATTTTGTTGCTATCAAGCGCGGCCTGCAGCGTCTTCGCTGCATCTTTGGCCTGACATTCGACCACATTCTCACAACCGCAAGCCTTGGCCACGGCGGCAAGCGAGGTCTTTTTGCCGGCATAGGTCGGCTGATCACCGGTCGATCCGTAACTGCCATTATCGACAATGAACAGAACGAAATTGTCAGCGACGTTGTTGGCGATGGTTGGCAGGGTGCCGAAATTCGTCAGTACGGACCCGTCACCATCGATGGAGATAACTTTTTGTTTTTGCGCGAGTGCTACGCCGAGACCAATCGATGACGACAGCCCCATGGTACCGAGCATGTAGAAGTTGGTCGGCTGGTCACCCATCATGTGCAGTTCCTGACTGGGCAGGCCGATATTGCAGACCACGAAATGACCCGAAAGGACTGGGAGCAAGCTTTTGATTACTTCGGAGCGTATCATGATCAATATCCCTTCCAGAAGCTGGCATCGGTGAGGATCGCCACCGGCTTATTGCACATAAATGTGTACTTGAGGATTTTGTCGAATTCCTCGGAGTCAGCAGCATCGTGGAAGTGATAGGTCGGAATGTTGAGCTGCGCCAGAATGGCTTTAGTGTGCACGGCCATTTCAACCTGGCAGGCCACCGGCTCGCCCAATTCGCCGCGATAGCTGATCAGCATCGGCAGCGGCATGCGGTAATACTGGATGAGTGTCGCCAGCGTGTTCACCGTGACGCCAAGCGCCGTATTTTGCATGATGATTGCAGAACGCTTGCCACCCATAAAGGCACCCGCACAAAGGCCCATGCCTTCGTCTTCCTTGTTGGACGGGATGTGGTAGATATCGGGGTGTTTATCCACTTCTTCAATAACGCCACCCAACTGTTTGCAGGGCACGGTGGTCACAAACGAAATTCCGTTATTGACCATGTCGTCGACGAGTTTTTTGCTGATTGACACTATACTTCCTCCAGAATTGCGCAGTGAACATAACATCCCATTTTGGGGGTGTGCCACACCTTATTCAGCGGTGTCGGGTGTGAAATGCAGCTGGTGTTATGAATTTTCATATTTTGGCCGATCAGCGCTTTCGTTTATTGCTCAAAAAATCAATTTGTACGCTTTGAGCCTGCCGCTGCATCGGTTAAACTGCCGCAACAGATAAGGGGATGTTGTCATGCGTATTCAACGCTTGTTCGCGCGAGCGATGGTTGTTCTTTTGATTGTTGGGATTACGCAACAGGCGGTTTTTGCCGACGATGCAATGGCCGGCAAGGCTGAGGCATTTATCGTCAAGCTCGCCGATGAAGCGATCAGCAAACTGACTGATAAGTCCATTGGAATCGAAGAGCAGGAAAAACGGTTTCGCGAGATTGTCCGCGAACATATAGCCTTTAATACAATCGCCCGGTGGGTATTGGGGGGGCATTACTGGCGCGCTGCCACCGAGGCCCAGCAAAACCGTTATCTGGGGCTATTTGAAGATCTTATGGTCGCAACCTATGCGCATCGATTCCAGAACTATGACGGGGAAAAAATGACGGTGGCGTCGACCAGGGTTGTTGAGGACGGGCAGGCGCTGGTCCAGACGACATTGCAGCGTCCCGGCGCTGATAAGCCGTTGCGTGTCGATTGGCGGGTCCGTGAAACAGATGGAAAGCTGCGGGTCATCGATATCATGGTCGAAGGATTGAGCATGGCGCAAACCCAGCGCTCGGAGTTTTCAGCGGTGCTCCGCGACAATGGCGGTAATATAGATGGCCTGTTGGATACACTGGACGGACGGCTGAATTCAGCCCGCGGTGAGCTTGCCAAGTCAGTGAAAGAGGCAGCCAAAAAGTCGTGACGGATACCGGTGTGGCAAAACCGGCAGGCGTTGAAACGCCGTCGGGCAAGGATGCCTCGTATGAAAACTTCCCGGTCGGCTCGTTCCTGCTGCCGGCTAAAGCGCGTCCGCATGTTGCGGTTTTCTATCGATATGCCCGTGCCATCGACGACATCGCCGATAATCCGGACCTGGCACCGGATGAGAAAATCCGCCGACTGGCTGGATTTGCCGCTGTTAGAAGAGGAGACACGACAGGGGATGAGGCCTATGCAACAGGCATGCGTATGCGTACCAGCCTTATGCAGTCAGCCGTGTCGCCGCGCCATTGCCTCGATCTCATCGATGCCTTCAAGCAGGATGCTGTAAAGAACCGCTACAACGATTGGCCTGAGTTGATCGACTATTGCCTGCGCTCGGCGGCACCCGTCGGGCGTTATCTGATTGATCTGACCGGCGGCACGCGTGATGATTACGCTTCATCGGATGCACTCTGCAACGCCTTGCAGGTCATCAATCATCTGCAGGATTGTCAGGATGATTTTCTGACTATGGACAGGGTCTACCTGCCACAGGACTGGATGCGTGAAGCCGGCGCTGATGTTGACATGCTGGCCAAGGGACAGGCTTCACCGGCCATCAGGATGGTGCTGGATCGTTGTCTTGAAGCGACCCGAACGCTGATGCTCACGGCGAAACAATTACCCGCCAATGTGCAAAACCGCCGGTTGGCAATGGAAAGTGCCGCTATCATCCGCATCGCTGATGCGCTGATAGAGAAGCTCTCGAACAAAGATCCGCTGGCTGCGAGAGTTGAACTGTCAAAAGCCGGATATGTCTGCTGTATCGTTCGAGGGGCCTCTGCAGGCCTGTTCGCCTGAACGATATGATGACGATTCTGGCCACCATATCACTGCTGCTCTGGCTCTATCTGAGCCTGTTTCACGGCAGATTTTGGCATTCTGATCAGATTCTTAACATAGAATCAGTTAATAGATGTCCCGCGCCATCGGTCGTCTGTGTCATTCCGGCGCGTGACGAAGCCGAGAGCATTGCCGCAACCCTGCGGTCATTACTGGATCAGGATTACCCTGGCGACTTCAGCATCATTCTTGTCGATGATAACAGCACCGACGGCACGGTGGCTGCAGCGCGCGCGGCATTCAGAAACAACGATGAGGCAAAACGCGTTCAGGTCCTCACCGGCGCCCCCTTGCCTGCGGGTTGGGTCGGCAAGATGTGGGCGGTTTCACAAGGGATAGCTGCCGCCGGCAAGGTCGATTATCTGCTGCTGACCGACGCCGATATTGTGCATGCGCCAGGCAATCTGAGCAGACTTGTTGGCAAGGCCGAGGCTGACACTCTCGGGCTTGTCTCGTTGATGGTGAAGCTCAGATGCGTCTCAGCCTGGGAGCGGTTGCTGATCCCCGCGTTCGTCTATTTCTTTCAGAAGCTCTACCCGTTTCCACGTGTCAACGATCCGGCCAGCCCTGTCGCGGCTGCGGCTGGTGGATGCATGCTGGTAGACTGGGAAACGTTGCAAAAGGCCGGTGGAATCAAAAAAATCCGTGACCGCGTCATTGATGATTGTGCGCTGGCAGGGCTGATCAAGCCGCTTCGTCCGATCTGGCTGGGTTTGAGCGAGGATACGCACAGTTCCCGCAGTTATGAGGCCCTTATGCCAATCTGGAACATGGTCGCTCGTACGGCCTATGTGCAGTTGAACCATAATCCGCTGTTATTGGCCGGCACGCTGCTTGGCATGGTCCTGCTTTATCTGATTCCGCCCCTGGCCGTGATTGCGGGATTGCTTGGCAGCAACTGGCTGTTGGCGCTGTTGGGCGGCGGGGCATGGCTGATCATCGTCTGGACCTGTTTGCCGGCCCTTGAGCTATACCGCGCCAATGCCTTGTGGGCCTTCAGCTTGCCGTTTGCTGGCATTCTCTATGCGCTGATGACCCTGGATTCTGCCCGCCGTCACTACGCCGGCAAAGGCGGGGCCTGGAAAGGCCGCACATATCCCTGATCGGGATATATCAGCTAACTGATGACGCGCGCGACCGGGTGGTGTATCCATGCCGCCATGACTGTGACAGAGATATTGCCGATTGATACGAGCCTGCCGTCCGCATCACCTGACGCATACGTCGAGGCGATGGTCAGGCGTGCCGGAACATCTTTCTTCTGGGCGATGCGGCGTCTGGATGAGCCCAGAAGACGGGGTGTTTTTGCCGTCTATGCGTTTTGCCGTGACGTTGATGATATCGCTGACGGGGATTTGCCGCTGGACCGTAAACGGGCATTGCTGGATGCCTGGCGTCAGGAGATTGAAATCCTTTACGGCGGTGCCTGCCATCATCCGATCAGCTGTGCCCTGGTTGACCCGTCGCAAACATTCAATCTAAAAAAAGCCGACTTCCTTGCGGTTATCGACGGCATGGAAATGGACGCCTTGCCGCGGGTTCGGATTGCCGATCTTGAAGAATTGACACTGTATTGCGACCGTGTTGCCTGTGCCGTCGGCAGGCTATGTGTGCGTGTTTTCGGCCTGGGCGAGTCCGAGGGTATACGGCTTTCAGCCGATTTGGGTCAGGCCCTGCAACTGACCAATATTCTGCGCGACATTGTCGAGGATGCAGCCAGAGACCG
This sequence comes from Rhodospirillales bacterium, assembly GCA_030727885.1. GTDB lineage: Bacteria > Pseudomonadota > Alphaproteobacteria > Rhodospirillales > Casp-alpha2 > UBA4479. The sequence goes on from JANRAT010000140.1 coordinate 5,781, forward strand.
GATTTATCTGCCGGCAGATATGCTGGCTGATGCCGGTGCAGGCGGGGATGGCGTCGAAGATATCATTACAGCCCCCGGGCTGGTCAGCATCTGTGAAACCCTGGCTTTGAAGGCCGAAAAGCACTTTGCCGGGGCCGAGGCGTGCATTGCAACGTGCGATCCCAAAGCGGTACGGCCTGCCGTCATGATGATGCAGGTATACCGGCGTATCCTTGATAAGCTGCAGCGGCGTGGATGGCAGGAACTGAACGTGAATGTCGGCCCGTCAAAGCTTGAAAAGATCTTGATTGCAATCCGTTACGGGATTTTAGGGTGAGTTCGGGCCGGGCTTATGTGCTGGGGGCTGGGTTGTCCGGTCTGTCCGCTGCGAGCGTGTTGGCGGAAGCCGGCAGACAAGTGACCCTGATCGAAGCCGCACCGCAGGCCGGTGGACGTTGCCGCAGTTTTTTCGACAAGCAGCTCGGCACCGATATCGATAACGGCAATCATCTGGTGTTGAGCGGCAACCGGGATGCCATGGAATATCTGAAAAGGATCCATGCACTGGATACGATTGAAATCCTGCCGGCGCATT
>JANRAT010000141.1 GCA_030727885.1 Rhodospirillales bacterium
CGAGACCGAGAAACTTACGATACATGGCTAACTCCTGCCTAAATGCGTTTCGGAGAGAACTCCGTGTTAAGCGGACAACCGGCACATCCATGTGGGTGACCAGGTGTCCATGCACGGCGGAACCTACGCATCGACCGCTTACAATATATGACGAACGTGTGACACTTTTATGACACAGGGGCAGGTGGCTGTGGATAAGGCGTGGAGAGCTACAGGTGCTCTGTTCTTGGCACGATATCTGTTGGCAGAAAGACACTGAATGACGAGCCCTGGCCGAGCACGCTCTGTGCCGAAAGATGGCCGCGATGGCGGCTGATGATGTGTTTGACGATGGCCAAGCCAAGTCCGGTGCTGCCGATGCCGGATTCGGAATTGTTTGATCGCGCGTCATCGACCCGGAAAAACCGTTCGGTCAGCCTCGGGATCAGTTCCTTAGGAATGCCGGGGCCATGGTCGCTGATGGTAATCGATATCCCTGGGCGTGAGGTGCCGGGTATCCGCTCGACGCGGTTGAAGCTGATATCAATCGATTTGTCGTTGCCGCCGTATTTGATGGCGTTTTCGATGAGGTTGCGGAACACCTGATGCAACTGATCGGAATCGCCGATTGCCTTGGGCAGGTCAGGCACACTTGTAACCTTGAAGGCGATGTTGTTTTTATTCGCCTGCGGCCCCAGGGCTTCAAGGACATTGTTGACGGATCGCTGCACATCGACCGTCTGGCGCGGCGGCACGTGTTCGTTGATCTCGACCCGGGTCAGCGACAACAGATCATCAATCAGTCGTGCCATGCGCTGCGATTCGCGGTGCATGATGTTGAGAAACCGGGCCCTGGCTTCGATATCATCGCTGGCTGGACCGCGCAGGGTTTCGATAAAACCGATCAGGGCGGTCAGCGGCGAGCGCAATTCATGCGAGACGTTGGCAACGAAATCGGTGCGCATCTGTTCGGCTTTCCTGGCCGAGGTGATGTCGTCGATCACCAGAGTCGCCACGGCATCGTCATCAACAGAGGTGATGTTCAGACGTTCGATGCGGAACGACAGGTTGCGTGGGACCGGCACGGGCAGGGTGATTTCACCATCGGCTTCGGGGGCGCCGCCGAGTACCCGATCTAGTCCATCAAGGATGTTCGGATGACGCAGGCTCAGGGCCAGATCCCGGCCGATGGCGGCTTCACCGATCAGCTCCCTGGCGGAACGGTTGGCCTGCAGGACGCGCCGCTTGCTATCGACGACAATGACCGAGGTCGGGATGCGGTCAAAAACTTCCTGGGATATGGACATCATCAGCGTTGTCTTTCACGAACTGGGCTTGGGTCGATTCGGGATGGCGATGGTCCGGCCGCATTTTGAGGGCTTTTCAAGGGCTGCATGAATTTTGCTGATATCTTTGATAGCCGTGTGTATGAAATCCGGAAACGGGCCGACTTTCCGGCTTTGCAGATTGACATGCAGGATCATCAACTCGTTCGTGGCGCACAGGCTGTCATCTGCGCATTTGTGCATTTGATGGAACAGGTGCAGCCTTTTTTCGTCGCTGCCGACAACCTGCGTGGTGATATAGACGCGTTCGCCTTCGAGGACTTCATTATCATAGGTGACATGCGCTTCGGCGACGAAAACGGAACTGCCTGTCCGCTCCCGCAGTTCTTCGCCCATCCCGATTTGTATCAGAAATGCATCGGTGGCGTGATCGAAGATCAGCACGTAATAGGCGACATTCATATGACCGTTGTAGTCGACCCACGCCGCATCAACGGTCTCTTCCCATATCCGGATCGGTTCGGCTTCGGACATCCGCGTCTCCATCATCACATCAACCCTCTGTTAGCGGATCATTGGGCACTTGTCGACGCGTCTGCTCTCGGTCACCATGGGACATGCTTAATATAGATCAGCTTTCGCGGGCTATTTTGCAGCCGATCAGCCTCAGGTTTCCGGATGGCTGCTGCATTGTCGTGCGTGGGGCTTCGGGTTCCGGCAAGTCGCTGATGTTACGGGCCATTGCCGATCTTGATCCTTCAACCGGTCAGGTCAGTCTGGACGGGATTGATCGCAACGAAATGCCGGCCCACGAATGGCGCCGCCGCGTGACTTATGTCGCAGCTGACAGCGGCTGGTGGCTGGAACGGGTTGGTGAGCATTTTGAGGCGCCCGACATCGCCGCCGGTTATCTGGTGCGGCTGGGGTTCCATGGTGATGTCATGGCATGGCCGGTGACCAGATTGTCGACGGGTGAACGCCAGCGCCTCGCGCTGTTGCGGGCCATGGTGCAGAACCCGCGCGTGCTTTTGCTGGACGAGCCGACTTCGGCGCTGGATCCGGAAGCGACCGCCAAGGTCGAAAGCGTTTTACATGAGAAAATCGCCGCCGGCGTGATTGTGATCATGGTGACCCATGATGCAGCACAGGCAAAGCGCATGTCGAAACGACGTTATCAGATGAAAGACGGCGCTCTGAGTGAGGAGTCGGCATGACCTATTCCGATCTCAGTTATTGGGACATCGGCACGGCGGCGCTGCTGCTTTGCATCAATGCCGGCCTTTCCATTTATTACCAGCTCGGCGTCGCCAAACGGCTGCTGATCGCGGCGATGCGCATGGTCGTGCAGCTGACTCTGGTCGGTCTTGTGCTGAAGGCGCTGTTTGCGACGGTCTCGCCCTGGCTGACGCTGTTGTGTGCGTTGGCCATGATTGCCTTTGCCGGACGCGAAGCAATGGCCCGTCAGGACCGGACGTTTGTCGGCTTCTGGGGATACGGTCTTGGCACTCTTTCGATGCTGATGGCGGCTGGCGTCGTCACGCTGTTTGCGATGACGACCCAGTTTCATGCCGATCCCTGGTACGATCCCCGCTATGCCATACCGGTTTTGGGGATGATTCTCGGCAACACCATGTCGGGCGTGTCGCTGGCCCTTGATCGCCTGCTTTCGGATGCCGATAACGGCCGCGCCAAGATCGAAGCCCGCCTGGCACTCGGCCAATCCTTTCGCACGGCCATGCGCGAACCCCTTAAGGGGGCGATGCGGGCCGGCCTGATTCCGACCGTCAACGGCATGGCGGCGGCTGGACTGGTTTCCCTGCCGGGTATGATGACCGGGCAGATTCTGGCCGGCGTTGACCCGGTCGAGGCGGTCAAGTACCAGCTGCTGATCATGTTTTTGATTGCCGGCGGTACGGCGCTGGGTGTTTTCTGTGCCGTAATGCTGGCCCTTAACCGCATTACAGACCCGCGCCAGCGCCTGCGTCTGGATCGTCTGCAGCTGCCATGATGCAAAAATCGAACCGCAAATGCCTGTTTTTGTTGGCTCAGAGGGGGCTGGCGTTGTAAAAGCGCAGCACTTTAACGGTTGCTGATTTCAAGGAGACCGCGCTCGAATGGGTGATGCCGGTCGAGAAATATCCCTGGCCAAGGTTTCCGTCGTCGTCCCGGTGAAGGATGAGGCGGATAACGTCATGCCGTTGATCGCCGAGATCGTCGCTGCCCTGGACGGGGCGATGACTTTCGAGATTGTTTATGTTGATGACGGCAGCAGTGACGAGACGCCTGTCAGGCTGGCCGAGGCAAAACAAAAATATCCATTTCTGCGGGTGATCCGCCATGATGGTTGTTTCGGCCAATCGCAGGCCGTGCACACCGGCGTCCGTAATGCCGGCTCGCCGCTGATTGCAACGTTGGACGGTGACGGTCAGAACGATCCGGCGGATATACCGGCACTGCTGCAACGCTTTGAAGCCGAAGGCGGCTCGGCCGATGCCCTGCTGATGATCGCCGGCTGGCGCGCCAAAAGAAAAGATACATGGCTGAAGCGGGTGTCTTCGAAAATCGCCAATGCGGTGCGGGGATCGCTGCTCGGCGATGCGACGCCCGATACCGGATGCGGCCTCAAGGTTTTCCCGCGCGACATGTTTATGAGCTTTCCGGCGTTTGATCACATGCACCGGTTTCTGCCGGCGTTGACGATCCGTTCAGGGGGCCGGGTGGTGTCGGTGCATGTCAACCATCGACCCCGCGAACGCGGTCAGTCGAAGTACGGTCTGTTTAACCGCCTGTGGGTCGGTATTGTCGACATCGTCGGCGTGATGTGGCTCAACCGTCGCAAATCGCGCGTCAGGATTTCTCCCGAAGAACCGCCCCTATCATGATGACGTCGCGAATCGTTATCCGCTCAATTCTTCTGTTTGCGCTGCTGATCGGCATTGGCGCGCTGATCAAGCTGACGCCGCTTGGCGATATTCTGGACAAGGGCTGGATCGACACCTACGTGCGGAACGAAGGAATCAGGGGCGAGCTGATCTTTCTTGTTGTCGGCGGCATCTGCACTGCGGTTGGCTTGCCACGCCAGGCCGTTGCCTTCATGGCCGGCTATGCCTTCGGGATCATTTACGGCACTGCAATCGGTGTCGCGGCAGCGGTACTTGGGTGCATGGCGACGTTCTTTGTTGCACGGTTTCTGGCGCGCGATCTGGTGGCGCACAAATTCCCCGACAAGCTTAAACGGATGGATGCGTTTTTGCGTGAAAACACCTTCACGACAACGCTGCTGATCCGATTTTTGCCGGTCGGCTCGAATGTGCTGACGAATATGCTGGCCGGCGTTTCAGGCGCTGCGGCAATGCCGTTCTTCACCGGCTCGGCGATCGGCTATATTCCTCAGATGCTGATTTTTGCCATGGTCGGGTCAGGTTTTGCCGTCGAGCCCGGAGTCAGGCTTGTTGCCAGCGTGCTGCTGTTCGCAGCTTCCGGCGTCATGGGGTTGTGGCTGTATCGGCGCTATCGTGACAATCACAAACTTCTCAATGCCGGCGTTGTCGGGTCTGAGGACGTCGGCGCCAGCGAGGCATCGGAACGATGAAACGGCTGACCATTCCTGTCTGGGCCGTATGCTGGCTGGTCAGCGTTGTTGCCGCCGTGCTGCTGCGCCCGCCACTGCCGGTCGATGAGACACGCTATCTGGCGGTGGCCTGGGAAATGTGGCTGCGCGGCGATTATCTGGTGCCGCATCTGAACGGCGAGGCGTATCACCACAAACCGCCGTTGCTGTTCTGGCTGATGACAGCCGGCTGGTCGGTGTTCGGGGTCAATGACTGGTGGCCGAGATTGGTCGCCCCGTTGTTTGCCCTGGCGGCCCTGTATCTGACCGGGACACTGTCCCGATTGCTGTGGCCCGGTGAAAATACGACCGCCCGGCTGGCACCGACGATACTGGTCGGGGTGATTTTCTGGAGTATCTTCCAGACTCTGACGATGTTCGACATGATGCTGGCGACCTGCACTTTGGCGGGGCTTGTCGGGATCGTGATAAGCTGGCGGCAGGGCAACCTCATTGGCTGGGTGATCACCGCGCTGGCCATCGGGATCGGGGCCTTGGCCAAAGGTCCGGCGATTTTGCTGCACATTATGCCGGTCGCTTTGCTGGCCCCCTGGTGGGGACGGGGTCTGCCCGGCGGACCGGATCTGCCGCTGGTATCCTGGCGGCGCTGGTATCTCTCGCTGCTGATCAGCGTGCTTTGCGGTGTTGCCATCGCTTTGGTCTGGGCGATCCCGGCCGGTATTCGTGGCGGCCCTGAATACCGCGAGATGATTTTCTGGGGACAGTCTGCGGGCCGCATCGTCGAGAGCTTCGATCATGCCCGGCCGTTCTGGTGGTATGCCGTGCTGTTGGGCCCGCTTTTGTTGCCGTGGGTAATCTGGCCCAGATTGTGGCGTGCCGGCATTGGCACAATCAGGGGCGGCAACGGGCTTCAGGATGGGGCGATCCGCCTGCTGATATCCTGGGCGTTCCCGGCGCTGGTTATTTTCTCGCTCATTTCCGGCAAGCAATTGCACTATCTGTTGCCCGAGTTTGCAGCCTTTGCGCTGCTGTTCGCGCATCTGCTGAACCGCACAGAGGCACCGGTCGGGCGTCGGCTCGACGGTATCGTCATGGCCCTGTTCTTCGGCCTGCTTGGGGCTGGCGTTCTTGCAATGCCGTATGTGTCTGAGCATTTCAATGCACCCGAGTGGTTTACCCATCTCGACACCCTGTGGGGCGGTCTGCTGCTGATTGCCGCCGTGGTTTGCTGGTTTCAGGTTCCAGGCCCCGTGCAGAAAAGCATTCCTGCGCTGGCCTTGTCGATGGCACTGCTGGTTTTGATGGTGCATCTGACGGCCCGCGACGCGTTACGTGAGGTCTATGATTTCAGGCCACTGGCACGAGACCTGAAAGCTTATGAGGATCAGGGATTGTCGCTGGCCAATTTCGCCACCTATCACGGTCAGTACCAGTTTCTTGGGCGCCTGCAGCATCCGATGTCGGTGATCGGACTGAAAGGGTTTGATACACGGGATTATGC
>JANRAT010000142.1 GCA_030727885.1 Rhodospirillales bacterium
CGCTTAGGATTGGGCCGATGCAGGGTGACCAGCCGAAGGCAAACGCAAGGCCCATCAGAAACGCACCGAGCAGCCCGACCGGCTTGGCCGGACCATGGAAGCGTGCTTCACGGTACAGCAGCGGGATTTTGACGATCCCCAGAAAATGCACACCCATGATGATGATCAGTACACCGGCAAAACGGCCGATCCAGATCATGTTGTCGGCGAGCAACTGCCCAAGGAAAGATGCCGTCGCACCGAACAGGATAAAGACCCCGGTAAAGCCCAGAACAAAGAACAGCGCTGCCATGAAGACACGGCGATTGGCTCCCAGTGGCGGGCCGTCTTTATTGGTCATGTCGGCAAGACTGACGCCGCCGATAAAACAAAGATACGGCGGCACCAGCGGCAGTACGCAGGGTGACATGAAGCTCAACAACCCGGCGATAAATGCACCGGCAAATCCGATATCAAGACCCGCCATAACCCCTCCGTTAAACGACGCTCAACACTTGTGCTCAGGCACCCCGGATTTTGACGGTCTGATTTTCCGGTATCGTAATGTTTTTCTTTTTGGCGATATAACCGGACACCAGATCATATGCCGGCGGCCCTTCGGTGCCTTCGTTGACCGATGCCCAGCCGGAAACAACATACTCGCGGTTCGGGTCAATCGGCTTGTCGTCCTTGAGGGTTCTCATATCGGAAATGCGCGCGCCGATGGTCTTGTTGATATCGATGGTGTAGCTCATGCCGCCAACGCGGACCATGTCGCCGCCCTGCTGATAATAGGGGTCTTCGTTGAACAGGTTGTCGGCGACGTCTTCAAGAATTTCCTTGATAAACGACCCCTTCATCTTGTTGCGATAGACGTTCGGATAGGTGATAGAGGTCTGCTGAAAAACATCCTCGACCGTAATATCCTGTCCCGGTAGCAGACTTGATCCCCAACGGAAGCCAGGCGACAGGGCAATTTCCGCATCGCGTTCTTCCAGCAGCGCCTGACAGATCAGATCATCAAAGGTGCCGTTGAAGTTACCGCGCCTATACAGCGTCGAATGTGTGGTGCCGAGCACGGTCTCAAGCTTGGCCTTGTGGGGCGCGCGGATCTTGTCGACCAGGGCTGTCATTTCAGCATCCGGCGCAATCACGTCCGAGAAGATCGGGATCAGCTTGAAGCGATACGCACTGACCTTGCCACCCTTCACATCGAGATCAAGACGCGACAGGAATTTGCCGTGGCTACCCGAGGCGACCAGCAAAGTAGTGCCGACTTTTTCTACCGTCGGCAGGGCATCGTGCGTGTGCCCAGTCAGCACGACATCGATACCGCTGACCCGGCCAGCCAGCTTGCGATCAACATCAAAGCCGTTATGCGATAACAGGACAACCAGCCCGGCACCGTTCGCACGCGCCTTGTCGACATGACCCTGCACGACACTTTCATTGATACCGAAAGACCAGTCCGGAATCAGATAGCGCGGATTGGCGACCGGCGTATAGGGGAAGGCCTGTCCGATGACGGCGATCTTGACGCCGCCGCGCTCGAAGTATGCGGTCGATTCAAAGACCGCCTCTTTCCATTCCGTATCGGTCACGTTGCCGGCCAGGAACGGGAATTGCAGCATGTCCTTCAGCTGCTTGACGCGCTCCTGACCATAGGTGAATTCCCAGTGCGCCGTCATCGCATCCAGGCCCAGCGCGTTTTGTACCTGGACCATGTCCTCGCCTTGCGTTTCGAGCGAGGTGTAGGACCCCTGCCAGGTGTCGCCGCCATCCAGGAACAAAGTATTGTTCGGCCGTTCAGCGCGGATCGCCTTGACCAATGTCGCCATCCGGTCGATGCCGCCAACGCGTCCGTAAGTTTTGGCCAGTGCGGTGAAATCAGTGCTGGTCAGTGCGTAAGCTTCGCGGCTGTCGGTCTTGATGCCATATTTGCCGAGGAAGTCCTTGCCGGTAATGTGCGGCGGCAACCCCTTGGATTCACCAACCCCCAGATTGACCGACGGCTCGCGGAAATAAATCGGCGTCAATTGCGCGTGCAGAGCCGTGAAGTGCAGCAGCGTCACCTGACCCAGCGGATCGAATTCCAGAAGCTTCGCCTGATTGATGCTTTGGCTCGCCATGGCTTTACCGAACGGCATAAGACCACCGGTAACACCCGCCGTGGCGGCGGCAAGATGGAAGAACTCGCGACGAGATATCACGGCACTAACCCTTTAATTGTTCGTCATTAAAAAAAAGGATCGGAGGGATATATTTCCCCCCGATCCGATCAACGGCTGATTAGTTGCGAACCGATGGCGCTTCAATCGGAAGGCCCTGTCCACGCCATTTCACATAAAGTTCGAGATTTGTGTATTCTTCTGATCCGTATGGGTACGGCTTGGCACGAACTTCATTGTTGCAACCACGGAAACGACGTTGCAGGGATCCCACTTTCTGCCATTTAAGGCGGTAGGTCGGGAACCCGTTGCCCTGTCCTTGCGTCAGGGTATTGGCGCGGATAATGCCACCGGCATTGTCTTCGTGGCAGTGCTTGCAGGCCATATCAAGCTGACCGCGACGCTCGTAATAGAACGCCTTGCCTTTTTCAAAGGCTGCAGCGGCAGGGCCATCAACTTTGACATTAACGGGCATACCGAGCGACTGGTAGCTGACGAACGTGGTCATCGACAGCATTTCGTCGGATTCCCACTTGTACGGCTTGGTCTCCATGCGGGTTTCGAGGCAGTAATTGATTTGCTGCTCAAGATCCTGAAGCTTGCCGAGGTTCTGGTCGTACACGGGATACCGTGCAGCGACCCCTTTCATGGAATCGCCCGATTCGCCGTGACACGATGCACAGGATTTCCCGGCTTTGCCGTCAACCTTGGCCCATAGTTCGGCACCCTGCTCGACCCACAACATGCCGGGGTTCTGAAAGTTGTCGTTCTGCATGGCCCGGCTTTCGTCGGTCATGTAGGTATAACCGCTGCGATGTTCACCGACCTGATATTTGCCCCAATCCGTAGCATCGGCGTTCGCGGCGAACATGCAGGCACCAAAGCCTATTGCAGCCGCAAGAAACGTGATCTGTTTCCAGTTCGTTTTCATAGGTGTTTGCCTCCCATTATTTTTCATTCGCCGCTTAAGCAACGGTAATTTTTGCCGTACTGTCGTATACGGAACCGTCGTCATCCATCCATTTGAAGGCGAACTCCCCGCTTTCGTTCACCTTCGCGAAGAACGACATATACGGGTTTGCTGAAATCGATGGAGCCCAATCGGAACTGAAAACAGGCTTGCCGTTAAAAGTGACGGTAAACTTGTTGATGATGCTACGCGGGACCAGTTTGCCGTCTTTACCTTTACGGCGGCCCGATTCCATATTGTGCGAAATCAGCGTCTTGATTTCGACCACTTCGCCCTTCGTCGCCGTCTTCTGGACACGAACGCGCGGTTTTACATTATTTGCCATGATATTTCCCTTATCCTCGCGTCAGCCGCCGCAGCCGCCGATGGTGACTTTGACTTCCTGTTGAGCACGAAACACGCTGCCGTCGCTCATTTCTGCGACAGCCACGATATTCTGTGTTTTTGCCAAACGCATCCGCGTTGCTGCAGATGCCTTGCCGCTCAATGGCGTGAAGTGCAGAGATGCAACTTCCGGTGCCGGATTGCCATCGGCGAACAGATGGACCGATTTGACATAATTGTCAGCGGTCATCGGGCTTTCGACCGTAACGCCAACCGGGACGGTATTCCCGTTCTCGGCAATCTGCGGCAGATCAAACGTGATCTTGCCTTCAACCGGCTTCTTGGCGCCGATCAGTTTCATGATCGCATCGTCGACCATCTTCGTATCCGCATGTGCGGTGCCGCTTTTCAACACGACACCACCGGCGACAACCATCGTTGCCCCGGCAGCCAGCAATAGCGCTTCGCGGCGCGTCAGTGCTGAGAGTGCTTGTTTGGTGGACATGTCTGTTCCTCTTGGTTTTGATTACTTGAGTGTTTTCAGATAGGCCACGACATCCTCAACCTGTTCGGGGGTGAGCATTGGCTTATCCTTGAAATTGTCGAGCACCCGGTGCAAGCCGTCGGTCCGATAGAACGCCGGCATAATAGTATCGGGATTGATAACTTTAGCATTGACCACTTGCATGCGGAGTTGCGCTTCAGAATAGCGCCCGGCTACGCCGTCAAGCGAAGGTCCGATCTCACCGTGAAAGGGTTCTCTGGCCAGCGCTGTAACCTGATGACATGCCAGACAGTTTCCAAGCTTGCGATTGGTGAAGGTTTTTTCCCCTTCTGCCGCATCCCCGGCTTTCCCGGTCAGTGATTGTTGAATGGCGTTGTCTGCAACCTTGTATTTAACAAGGCCGTCAGCTGAGACCGATCCTGCCAGCAAAAGCACAGCAGCGGCGGCCGATACGAGAATCGTCAATTTAGGCATAGGCTATTGCCTCCCAATTAGTACCTCATTAATGGAGCGATCATTCCCCTTTGTACGGAACCACAAACGCACGTAGCGTACTGTGATCGTCGCTCCCCTCCAATTATCATATTCAAAAATTACTATATATCAACAGTGAATATGATTCTAATGTCTCCTGAGTTAGTTTGGACAGCCTCCGGGGAGTTTTAAAAGTTGATCTGCCAAAAGCGGCCAGAAAAAATCCTCACCCGGATAGCCGACCAGCCGGCCGACTTCGTGCCCGTCATTCATGACGACAAAAGTCGGGGTAAATTTGATGCCGTGAATATCCTTGAGGTCATCAGGCCTTTCCGCTTCGAGATCGACCAGGCGCAGCGGCGCGCACTTCGATTCAGGCGTGTTAGGATAAACGGGGCCGATTTCGGCATGCCAGCGGAGGCACCACGGGCAGCTCGCGGTTTCAAACATCACCAGTTCGCCAGCCGACACCGGAAATGCTGCAAGACAAAACACCATAGAGATTGCGAAACCGCGCCATGCCGATAGGATTGCCGATAGGGATAGATGTCTGTTCATCTGATGGATATAGCATTTTAGTTTGCCCGTACAAATGACATGGCTCAGCCAGGAGAAAACACCCTTAATGAACCGTACATTGCCATCCCGCCGTCTGGTCCTTAAGTCCGCCGCTGCATTCGTCGCAGCTTCGGCCAGCTTGGCACTCGCCGCCACATTGGGCAAGTCGTCAACGTCGTTGGAACGCGTCCATATCGTCGTGATCGGAGGCGGCTTTGGCGGGGCCTCGGCGGCCCGAGCAGCACGCACCCTGATGCCGAAGGCAAAGGTTACCCTGCTGATTGATCAGCCACGATTCTGGATGTGCCCCGGCAGCAATTCGGTAATCGCCGGGTATCACGATCTTGCCCGCATCGAAGTCGGCTATGACGCCATAAAGGCACTTGGCATCGACGTTGAACTTGATCCGGCCACCGCCATCGATGCCGAAAAACGGACCGTGAAAACGGCAAGCGGTCGCTCGCTCGGCTACGACAAGCTGATCATGTCACCCGGTGTTGCGTTTGATTACAGCAGCATCGAGGGGATCTCGATGGAGACCATTGATCGCGTCCCGCATGCCTGGAAGGCCGGTCCGCAAACGGCATTACTGAGGCGCCAGTTGCAGGCGATGCCTCAGGGTGGACTGTTCGTCATGACCATGCCGCCGTCGCCATATCGCTGCCCGCCGGCCCCGGCTGAACGGGCCTGTCTGGTTGCCGACTATCTGAAAACGCATAACCCCACAGCAAAGCTGCTGATCCTTGATGCCAAAGACGAATTCCCGTTTCAGGACGTTTTCAGCGAAGCCTGGAATGCGCTGTACGCCGGCATCATCGAGTACCGCTCGATTGCCAATGATGGTCTGGTGCGCCGGGTCGATGCGGCAACGCTGACAGCCTATACGGATTTCGGTCAGGAAAAGGCCGATGTCCTCAACGTCATTCCGCCACAGACCGCCGGTCGGATTGCCATCGAATCCGGAGCTGCCGATGACACCGGATGGTGCCCGGTCGACGTGTCGAGCTTTGCCTCGTCACTGCTGCCCAATGTTTATGTGATCGGCGATTCCGCGCTCGCCAATCCATTGCCGAAGGCCGGCTCGACCGCTGCCAGTCAGGCGGTGGTCGCGGTTGATGCGATTGTCGCAGAACTGAACGGAGTCGCCGCACCAACGCCGTCCTGGATCGCCAACTGTTATTCGCTGGCCGCCCCCGACTATGGCGTCAAGCTTGGTGCCGGATACAGTTTTGAGAACGGCCACATCGTGCGCAGCAGTACCAATTTCTCGGTCGTTGCTGAAAGCGCTGAAACCCGAGCCATTGACGCACGCTATACC
>JANRAT010000143.1 GCA_030727885.1 Rhodospirillales bacterium
GGCTATAGGCGATGCCGCTTACCAGTTCCTGTTCCACGATCTCATCCTCATCAACCACAAGTGTTCCGGGTTCATTGCTGTAGCTGGAGAGCACCTGTACGCGCACCCCATATTTCATGGCCAGTTCAACAGAACGCGTTTGCAGAACCTTGGCGCCAACCGAAGCCATCTCCAGCATTTCTTCGTAAGTAATCTTATCGAGCTTGCGGGCTTTCGGCGTAATCCGGGGATCTGTGGTATATACCCCGTCAACGTCCGTATAGATATCACAGCGGTCCGCATGCAGCGCCGCTGCCAGAGCGACCGCACTGGTATCCGACCCGCCACGCCCAAGCGTGGTGATCCGGTTATCGGGACCAAGGCCCTGGAAGCCGGCGACGACACAAACCTCGCCACGACCGAGGCGCTTTTCCATTTCTTCGGTTTCGATCCGCTCGATCCGGGCCTTGCCATGCACCCCATCGGTGTGGAAAGGGATCTGCCAGCCAAGCCAAGAACGGGCGGCGATGCCGATATCCTGCAGTGCCAGCGCCAGCAGACCAACCGTTACCTGTTCGCCGGTCGCAACGATGGCATCGTACTCACGGGCGTCATAAAGCCTGCTGACCGATGTTACGTACTCTACAAGCTTGTTGGTTTCTCCGGACATTGCCGAAAGGACAACCGCAACCTGGTTGCCGGCATCGACCTCGGCCTTGACGCGTAAAGCGACTGCCTTTATCCGATCTACGTTGGCAACCGATGTGCCACCAAATTTTTGAACGATCCGAGCCATATCCCGCAACTTTCCTGGGAAAACAATAGCCATGCTTTCCTGATTGTAAGGGTTGAAGCATGGGCGGCGCATACATACTCTGTGGGTTGGCCTCAATCAACCCTGATCCGGCCTGCCGGATAACCGGCTATTTATGATAAGGCAATGCCATTTATGACCGTTGACACCAAACCTGTTAATTCAGCAGCGCCGCCCATGAGCGGCACGGCTGATACCGAGGAAGTGGCGCGGTTTGCCGCCATTGCCGAAGAATGGTGGGACCCGAACGGTAAATTCAGGCCGTTGCATCAGTTGGCCCCGGTTCGACTGGCTTTCATCCGCGAACAGATCTGCGCCAGATTTGGACTCGATGAAACGTCCGTGCGGCCATTCGAGGGATTACGTGTTCTTGATGTCGGGTGTGGCGGCGGGCTGGTTTCCGAACCTTTGACGAGGCTTGGCGCCAAGGTCACGGCAATTGATGCGGCGGCCCGGAACATTGAGGTCGCCAAGCTCCACGCCCGGCAATCGGGTCTGGAGATCGACTTCCGTGTCACCCAGCCAGAAGAATTGGCCCGTGCGGGCGATATCTTTGATATCGTCATCAGCCTCGAAGTTGTTGAGCACGTTGCCGATCTACCCGCGTTTCTGGATGCCTGTTCGGCTCTGGTCCGGCCCGGTGGCGGCATGGTTTTATCGACCATCAACAGGACCCTGAAGTCATTAGCCCTGGCCAAGGTGATGGCTGAATATGTGCTGAGCTGGTTGCCGGTCGGCACTCATGACTGGAAAAAGTTCGTCAAACCCTCGGAACTCGCTTCAGGTTTGCGCCCGACCGGTTTGGAAATCATCGCTATGAGCGGTATGGATTACAATCCGCTGAAAGACACTTGGCGGCTTTGCCACAATCTTGATGTGAATTATCTGGCGTTTGCCAAAAAGGACTGAACAACCTCAGCTGTTACGGCGGATTGTTGGCATGCGATAGACATCAATGCCTTCTTCGTCGAGTTCCTGTGTCTCATCCTCACTGGCCTCGCCGTAGATGCCACGCTCGTCGGCTTCGCCGTAATGAATGCGGCGCGCCTCATCGGCAAACTGTTCGCCGACATAATCAAACTTCGATTCGATTTCCTGACGCATCGCGACGGCCGCCTCAAGGATCCGCTCGGCGACTTCACGGGCGCGGACTTCAGAAGCTGCCCCGGTGCTTGCCGATTTGGAAATGCTGGGGGACATTGGCGCCTTCATGACTTTCGTATTGCCGCAATGCGGACAAACGATATCACCAGACTTGGATTGCACATCAAACGTGGCGCTATCCTTGAACCAGCCTTCAAACTCATGCGTGTTCGCGCAACGGACGGCGTATTTGATCATCTGATCACCCAACTCTCAGTAAAACCGGGCACACAGAATATATAGTGGCAAATCCCCGGAAAAAAAGCGTTAACAAAATAACTGCCGACCCTGCATACTGCTGCCATGTCAGAATCAAAAAACACTTCACGCCACCTCACGATGAGTGAACCCTCACCGTGGTTTTGCCGATACGCACGGTGCGGAAATCATCCAGGCCAACCTTGAATCCGGCGCACACTGGCCGCTGGACCGGCGGAACTTTGATGCGGTGATCGTCTGTAATTACCTTTTCCGGCCGCTTTTCGATGATCTGCTGCGTGCCCTGGCCCCGGGGGGGCGTGCTTTTATATGAGACCTTTGCACTCGGCAACGAGGTCTTCAGCCGGCCCAGAAATCCGGATCATCTGCTTCGCAGCGGAGAATTGCTGAGCCTTGTCGAGGGGCGCCTACAGGTCATTGCCTACCAGCATGGCATAGTCGATGGCGGCGAGTGCCCCGGCGTCAAGCAGATGATCTGCGCCGTCAACAATCTGCAGTCAGCAACCCGCCAAAACGGGCAACCCGACCCGCTGGCATTGCCCTAGGCAGAAAAGGTATACGGCCGATCATGCAGTAATGACGGGATGCGTTTTCGGGCCTCGGCAGCCTTGGAGGTATCAATGTTGACATAGCTGATCCCGGTCTCGACGCCGCCGTCTGCCAGCACCTCGCCCCAAGGACCAACCGCCAGCGAGTGCCCATAAGTCTTGCGTCCGCCCGCGTGTTCGCCGGTTTGCGCCGGGGCAAAGACAAATGCCCCGCATTCAATGGCCCGTGCTTTCAGCAAGGTATGCCAGTGTGCTTCCCCGGTTGGCTGCGTAAAGGCAGAGGGTGCGCTCAGCATCACCGCACCGGCTCTGGCAAGTTCCCGGTAGATGTGCGGGAACCGCATGTCATAGCAGACCGTCATACCAAAAGGACCCCAGGGTGTCGACACCAGTGTCAGGTGCGTACCCGGGCGGTAGGTGTCACTTTCGCGGTACACATTGCCACTACCGACATCGACGTCGAACAGGTGAATTTTATCATAATTGCCAACAATCTTGCCCTTATCGTTGATCATGAACGACCGATTGGCAAGCTTGTCTGGTGTATCTTCTGACTGTACCACGATCGAGCCGACCAACACCCAGACTCCCAGTTTTGCGGCACTTTCACACAATCGGTTCAGCGTTACATCTTCCGAAGCAGGGCGCGCCTTTGCACGGCACAAAGGACGGTCCGGCTCGATCATGTTGCAGACTTCCGGATACATGACGAAGTCTGCTCCCGCCGCAGCCGCTTCGGCCAGATAAGCGACATTACGCTCGGCATTCTGCTCCAGGTCAGGCCCTGCGGTGATCTGGACCAGGGCTGCTTTGAAGGCGCTGCTCAAGCACTGATACCCAATGCTTCATCCAGCTTCCCCTGACTATCCATGCGGTGGATGCCGTCACAATCGCCGATATGCTGGCCATCGACAAATATTTGCGGAACCGAACTGGCACCACCGGCCATTTCCGACATTTTCTTCCTGAGCCCGGCGCTCATCATTACGTCATGTTCAATGAAATCCACACCCTTGCTGCTCAGGAGCTTTTTTGCGCGCGAGCAGTACGGGCAGAACGCTGTCGTATAAATTTCTATCTTCGCCATCAATATTCTCCGATTTGTTAGGCTGAATATACGCTCTCTTTACGCCAATCAAAGCCCGGAAGTAACAACCCGCGCAATTGTGATGACATCGACAGCCTTTGCACCCATGCGCAGCAGGGCGCGAGTACAGGCCTCGACGCTTGCGCCGGTGGTCATGACGTCATCAACGAGCAGCACCCGCTTGTCCCTTAGAATTAAATTAAACCGCGGATGAACCCGGAACGCGCCCCGGACGTTTTTCTTTCTCCCCTGCCGAGATTTTCCCCCCTGACTACCGGTGCGTCTTGTTCTCTGCAAAAGATCTGGGATTGATGGCACATGGCCATGTCGGGCCAGAGCATTCGCCAGCAATGCGGCCTGGTTATAGCGGCAACTTAAAAGACGCGTCCAATGCAGCGGCACCGGCGCCACAATATCGGCGTCAGCCAGCAACGGGGCTGCGGGACGCGCCATCCATTTTACCAATGCCGGTACAAGATCGGTCCTGTCTCCATGCTTGAAGGCCAGAATAAAGCCCCGGCTGGCATCGTCATAAATGAAGGCTGCGCGTGCCCGCTCATATATCGGCCTTATCCCACTGCATGCCGCACAGAGTGCCAGTGGCCCGGGATCGTAGGGAAACGGGACTCCACAGGCATGGCATTGCGGCGATCCCAGAAACGAGATTGCATCCCAGCAGTTTGCACACAGACCGGCGGCATCCTGAACCGGCACATCGCAGGCAGCGCAGAGCGGCGGCCACAAATGATCCCGAACCGCCCTACCCGATGCCTTCACTGTGTTTTTGAGCATTGTCGCCAAACGTGTCATATAGCCTCCATGAACAAACCATCTGAAACCGTGCCGCATGGCATGAATGTCTTTGATCGCAAGCTGGTGCAGCGCCATCGTGACCGCGCCGCACAGTATCTTCACGACCATGATTTTCTGCTTATGGAAGGTGCAGAGCGTCTTTGTGACCGTCTTCTCGATATAAACAGACAATTTTCAATCGGTCTTGATCTCGGCTGTCATGGCGGCGAGATGGCCGGCGTCCTCAAATCCATCGGCAGGATCGATACACTGATACAGGCAGATCTTTCACACGGGATGGCCCGCCGGGCCGAAACGCGCGCGAATATCCCAAGCGTGGTCGCTGATGAGGAACTGCTGCCGTTCGCCCTGAACGCCTTTGACATCGTTGTTTCGAATTTAAGCCTGCACTGGGTCAATGACCTGCCCGGAGCGCTGGCGCAAATCCGTATGTCATTGAAACCCGACGGTCTGTTGCTGGCGCAGATATTCGGCGGCGACACACTATATGAACTACGGTCCGTACTGGGTGAGGCAGAACTCGAAATGGATGGCGGCTGGAGTCCCAGGATTTCGCCGTTTGCCGATGTCCGGGACCTCGGGGCACTTCTGCAACGGGCTGGATTCGCGCTGCCGGTGGTCGACAAGGACACCATCACCGTGCGCTACAGCGACCCCTTCAAACTATTGAAGGATTTGCGTGGCATGGGTGAAAGCAACGCTGTACTGGAACGTCGGAAAACACCGCTGAAACGTCAGACCCTGATGGCCGGGATGGCAAAATATATCGAACGTTTCGCCGATGACGATGGCCGGGTACCGGCAACGTTTGAGATTTTGACGATGACCGCGTGGGCTCCGGCTCCCAGCCAGCAAAAACCCCTGCAACCCGGTAGCGCCGGGCGCAGCCTTGCACAGGCGCTCGGTGGCGATGAGATATCGCTGGGTGAAAAAGCCGACCCAAAACGGGGTTAATTAATACTCAGCTTTCTATCGGTTTTGCGGCTGGACATGGTAAGTGCCTTGAACGAAATCAGCCGTTGTCTGGCTTCATCCCAAAGCGCCAGTTTGAAGCACGAAAGGCTGTCTTTAAGGCCTATCCTGTTGACCTGTCTTAATTCCGGCATATCGTTCAGACACGCGCTCAGCCGATAGTTGGGAACGCGGTTCGACAGATGATGGATATGATGAATGCCGATACATCCGGTAAACCAGCGAAGCAGTTTGGGCAGATCGTAAAAACTGCTGGCCATCACCGACGCGACAAAGAAATCCCAGTCGCGGTCATCTTTCCAGAACGTATGTTCAAACTGGTGTTGAACGTAAAAAAGCCAAACCCCTGTTGCGGAAGCAATCAGTGAAATGGGCACCTGAACCATCAGGACCTCAATAAAGCCAAAAGCGTAACCGAGTCCGGCAACAGCGCCCAGAATACCCAGATTCGTCCCCATGACACTGATCAGCAGCTTCGGATGACTGCGAATCAGGTCGAGCGGCAGGCGATATTTTACAAAAAACAGATAGATTGGCCCGACCCCCAGGATCGACATCGGATTGCGATAGAGGCGATAGGCCAGTCGTTTCCATTTTGGCAGAGTTAAGTATTCATCTACGGTCAACACGTTGACGTCACCAATTCCGCGTTTCGCCAAGTTACCGCAGGTCGCGTGGTGTGAATTGTGTTCCT